>JAAGZL010000510.1 GCA_024206335.1 Gammaproteobacteria bacterium | reverse complement strand
TGATGTACACCAGAACCAGATCCAGGACTGGAAGAAGCAATTGCTTGAGCAGGCAGATACCGTATTTGGCAGCAACCAGGAGCGCAAAGCTGCCGATGAATCACAACTGAAAGATCTGCATGCCAAGATTGGTGAATTGGCACTGGAGAATGATTTTTTAGCCAAAGCGCTCGGGCGTTGAATATGACCGAGCGCAAAACGAAGGTAGATCGGAGCCATAGTCTCCCGATCATCCGGCAATGCGAAGTATTAGCTGTCAGTCGTTCATCGGCTTACAGGGCGCCTGCTGGGGTGAGCAACCCCGATATTGACCTGATGCGGAAGCTGGATGAGCTACATCTCAAGCATCCGTTCAAGGGATCTCGGCGACTGCGGGACGATCTATGGGATGTGCATGGCCTGCAGGTCAATCGCAAGCGTGTGCAGAGATTAATGAGAGTGATGGGGATACGTGCACTCTATCCTGGTGCCAGAACCACCCGTCCCAACAAGCAACACAAGGTATATCCTTATTTGCTGCGAGATCTGGAAATTGATCGTAGCAATCAGGTTTGGTGTACTGACATCACGTATATACCCATGCGCAAAGGCTTCCTGTATTTGGTTGCGGTCATGGACTGGCATTCGAGGAAGGTGTTGAGTTGGCGATTATCCAACAGCCTGGATACAGCGCCCTGCATTGAGGCACTGGACGAAGCTGTTGCTAACTATGGAACGCCTGACATATTCAACAGCGACCAAGGCTGCCAATTTACCAGTGAGGATTTTACCGGGGCACTCAAGGCGCATGGCATTCAAATCAGCATGGATGGTAAGGGACGCTGGATGGACAATGTATTTATCGAGCGCCTCTGGCGTAGTCTGAAATATGAGGAAGTGTATCTTAAGGCTTACGATACAGTTGCCCATGCACAGCAGAGTATTGGAGCGTGGATGAACTTCTATAACCAGGACAGACGGCATGCCAGCCTGGGCAGAATGACACCTGATCAGGTATATTATGACCTACCTTCGGGACTGCCTTTAGCAGCATGAAACAGACTCAGGGATATCACTTATAAAAGCTGATTGACTGTGTCAGTGATGGGGTCCACTTCTGTATACCTCGGGCAAATATCGCCGGACATTTTATCCATATAGATGATGGCAGATACAAAACCAGCGGTCGCTATTGGAGTACGGCAGAGGATATTGAGCAGACGGCAAAACTGGTCGCCAACGCGACAAAATACAAACACATCCTGATCTATGCCCATGGTGGCCTCAACTCACCAAAGGAATCTGCCAGCCGTATTGCCGCTATGAAGGAGACCTATAAGGCCAACGCCATATATCCATTCCACATCATGTACGACACCGGCCTGGTCGAGGAAATCAAGGATTTGATCCTGCGTAAAGAGACCGACGCTACCGAACGTACCGGCGGCTTCAGCGACTGGACGGACCGTTTTATTGAAGGACTGTTACGCCGACCCGGCACCCTGCTTTGGAACGAAATGAAACGGGATGCAGAAGAGGCCCTAGCCCGTAATGGCGCCGGCACAGATGCCCTCGAGCGTTTTATTAAACACATAAACCAGAGCAAGAGACAGGTAAAGTTGCATCTGGTCGGGCATAGTACCGGAGCAGTTGTTATCGCACATCTACTACGCACCCTGAGCCGCAGAAGCATCACCTTTTCTACCTGCTCACTACTGGCGCCGGCATGCAGCATTGATTTATACGACAAGAGTTATCTGCCGGTACTGCAGAAGAAGTCCAAACTAACCCTGGGGGATATGGCAATATATAACCTGAAAGACCGGCTGGAACAGGATGACACCGTCTCCAAGATCTATCGTAAATCACTATTGTACCTGGTATCCAACGCCTTTGAGAGAGAAAAACAGAGGCCACTGCTTGGCATGGAGAAGTTTAAAGGTAGTGTGACAACCGCAAACTCTCTTCCCAAGATCATCTACTCCAATGGCAGTGAAGGGCAAAGGACACGCAGTACCTCACATGGTGGTTTTGACAACGACCCATTCACCATGAACCACATCCTGAAAAGAGTACTGGGCGCCAACCCCAAGTATCCATTTTCACCGGATGACCTGAACTACTGATTGGCGGAAACCAGGGAACCTCTGATCTATTCAGAGGTTCCAAAAACATAGAGTGTGCTGCCATTTTCTATGGCCATGAGCCATGGAAACCCATTAGGCTGCTGGCCAACTATTTAATATGTGGTTAATCCTTTGATCTGGGTCACTGCAAACAGCGATTATCTATAATTCATATGGAAGTATTCGATGTATCTGATGTATCTATAACACCAGCTGATGATAATATGGTTTTCATTTGCATATTCTGTGTTCCTGATTGATGTAGGAAAGATGATCAAACATTTGCGCTAACAAAATGACAGCATTAAAAACAGATCCATCATCTGTAGCACGATACAAGATCAGGGCGCTGTTGTTGCTGCTGATTCTCACTGTCATCTCCCCAACTGTAGTAGCTGATACTGTTCTGAATTCGGCTGCTGAGCCGGACTATCCACCACTCTCCATCAAAGACGATCAGGGTCGAGCCAACGGCTTTGCCGTGGGGTTGTTGCATGCGGCCACTAAGGCCGTGGGTATGCAGATCCACTTCAAGGTGGGTCCATGGAGCGAGATCAAACAGGAACTGGCATCCGACCAACTCGATGTACTGCCACTGGTAGGGCGCACCCCAGAAAGAGAGGCACTGTTCGACTTCACCGTCCCCTACCTGAGCCTGTACGGCTCCATCGTAGTAAAGAAAGGCAACAACTACGTCAATAGTCTCAATGAGCTGGGTAGCTTCAAGGTAGGCGTGATGGCCGGCGATAATGCCGAGGAGTATATGCGACGCCATGGTCACACCCAGAACCTGGTCACTACCAAGAGCTATGTGGACGCATTCCACCAATTGCAAGATGGCCAGTTGGACGCCGTGGTGGTACAGGACATAGTGGCCCATGATCTGATCCATAAACTGGGAGAAGATGAGTTTGAGATCCGTGCCAAGATAGGTGACTTCCGCCAGGATTTTTGCTTTGCCGTCACCGAGGGAGACAAGGAACTGCTTGCCACGCTCAACGAAGGGCTCTCCAGGGTGGTTACCGACGGCACCTACACTAAGCTGAAACAAAAATGGTTTGGTCACCATCATCCAGACGAGTTCCGTACCCCCCAACGCACAATCCGGGTGCAACTTACCGAAGCTGAAAAACATTGGATTGAGGATCATACCCTGGTTACCTTTGCTGGCGATCCCAACTGGTTGCCCTATGAGGCATTTCTCGACGATGGCAGCTTCATCGGTATCGTTGCGGACCATATCAAATTGATCGAAGGCCAGACCGGCCTCAAGTTCAAACCAATCCCAGTCGCCAGCTGGACGGAATCGCAACGGATTGCAACTGAGGGAAAGGTCTTGGTAATCTCCAGTGACACCGCAGATACCATCCTGAACCAGGGGTTCAACCCGGTTGATAGCTACAGTCAAAATCCCATTGTCATCATCATGAACTCCCAGCAGAACTACGTTGAGCGGCTGGATGATATCAAGGACCGGAAGATCGCCATAATCAAGGACTACGGCTATACCGCCGATATCCATAGACAATATCCAGGTTTTGGCTTCATTGAGGTGGAGAACATCCAACAGGGTCTGGAGGGGGTATCCCATGGAAGGTTTGATGCCATGCTTGCCACCATGGCGCTGGCCAGTTATCACATCGCCGACATGGGCATACACAATATCAAGGTAGTGGGTAAAACATCCATCGTCATGGACCTGACCCTGTTTGTCTCCAAGGAGCAACCACTGCTTCACTCCATTATCAACAAAACCTTGAAATCGGTTTCCAAGGCAACATCCCAGGATATCCTACAAAGCTGGATCAAAAGAAAATATGTCGAGAAGACAGATTACCGGCTGGTGCTGCAGGTCGGTCTCACTCTGCTGTTACTCCTGGCGATTATTCTGGTGTGGAACCGGCGACTGCAACGTGAAATAGGAACGCGTCTAAAGGCCGAACTGGCAGTCCTGGAACAGAGGGAACAGATAGAGGATCTGCTTAACTCCACGGCCGAGGCCATCAACGGTGTCGACCTGCATGGCAACTGCATCTTCGCCAACAAGGCCTGTATACAGATACTTGGTTACCACTCCGTAGATGAACTGATTGGCCGAAACATGCATGATCTGATCCACCACAAACACCCGGATGGCTCCCCTTACCCGATGGATGAGTGCCCCATTGTTCATAGCACCACCTCAGGTGAAGGCGCACATGTTGATTCTGAGGTGTTTTGGCGGGCGGACGGCAGTTGTTTCCCAGCCGAATACTGGTCCTATCCAATCCGACGCGATGGGGAACTAACCGGCACGGTGGTTACCTTCCTGGATATCACCAAACGCAAGCAACAGGCAGATCTCTTGTTGCTTCAGGCCCGCCGGTCCGAGGCCCTGCTGGAACTCCCACCAGCAGCAGAACGGTTGGATGAAACCGAATTTGCACAGCATGGTTTGGAGTTGGCTGAAGAGCTTACTGGCAGCAAGATATCATTTCTCCACTTCGTCGCTGATGACGAGGTGACCCTCAAACTGGTGACCTGGTCGCACCGCACCCTGAAAGAGTATTGCCAGGCCGCCCATGATAACCACTACCCTGTCGACCAGGCTGGCATCTGGGTGGATGCTATTCATCAGCATAGGCCTGTGGTGTTCAATGATTATCTCAATTATCCCCACAAGAGAGGTCTGCCAGAGGGCCATGCCGAACTAAACCGCCTGATCAGTCTGCCGGTTATCGAGAACGGCAAGGTTGTTATGTTAACCGGGGTTGGCAACAAAGAGACGGAATACACCGATCTGGATGTAGAGACGATACAGCTCATTGCCAATGAGATCTGGCGTATTTTACAACGTCGGCGCTCGTTGAACGAAATCACCCGCTACAATCGAGTGCTCGAACAATCAAATAATGAGATCTATATCTTTGACAGTGAGACCCTTCACTTTATCGATGTTAACCTCGTGGCGCGGACAAATCTTGGCTACTCCATAGGTGAGCTGCGCGATTTGACTCCCCTGGACCTCAACCCAGAATTCACAGCTCACTCTTTTGCAGAATTGGTCAAGCCGCTCAAGTTAGGTGTTATGGAGAAGATCCAGCTCGCAACGATTCACCACAGGAAAGACGGAACCACCTACCCAGTCGAAGTTGACATGCAATATTTGGACGAACATCCGCCGGTCTTTGCTGCAATTATTCTCGACACCACTGAGCATAACCGGGCCAAAGCCGAACAGGCACGCCTGCAACGGGAGCTTCAGCAAGCACGCAAGATGGAAGCCCTGGGCCAGCTAACCGGCGGCATAGCCCACGACTTCAACAATATTCTTGGCATCATCCTGGGTTATACAGATTTCGCCCTGAATCTTAGCAACCAAGATGGTCAAACCAAACAAGCTGACTATCTAAAACATGTAAAAAAGGCTGGTGAACGGGCCAAGGGACTGGTATCTCAGATGCTGGCCTTCAGTCGCGACGAGGCCCGTGACGATAGGCCATTGCAACTCCAATCCCTAATTGAGGAGGACATCAAGATGCTGTGCTCCACCCTGCCCGCCAGCGTCGAAATCCGCACTAAGATTGATGACAACCTACCGCCTGTACTGATGGACCAGGTGCAGTTCAACCAGATCATGATGAACCTCAGCATCAATGCGCGGGACGCAATGGCCGGGAAGGGAAAGATCATAATACGCCTAGGCTGGGCCAGAGGGATAGATGCAGAATGCACGGTCTGCCGGAAACTGGTTAAAGGTGATTGGGTAGAGCTCTCAATCACCGACACCGGCAGTGGAATCAAACCAAATGTACTAGAACGTATCTTCGACCCGTTTTTTACCACCAAGGATGTAGGTAAGGGTACGGGTATGGGGCTGTCGGTTATTCAAGGCATCATACACAGTCACGCGGGGCACATCATTGTGAATACAGAGATTGGTATCGGCTCTACCTTCCGACTGTTATTCCCCCCAATTACAGACACGACTACAGACACAGAGGAGGCAATCCAACTATCAACAGAATCACCCAGTGGGCAGGGCGAACATCTCCTTATTCTAGATGATGAACCTGACCTTGGCGAATACCTGGGAGACCTTCTGGAGACATTCGGCTATCTTACAACGGTAATGAGCGACAGCAAGGAGGCGCTTGAACTCTTCAAGGAGAACCCAGACGGGTTTGACCTGGTTATTACCGACCAGACCATGCCCGGGATGACCGGTGTTGAGGTTGTTAATGCCATGCGACAGATTCGTCCCGACATGCCAGTGATCCTGGATACCGGCTTCAGCGACGACATAAACGCTGACGCCGCAGCAAAGATGGATATCCACTTCCTTGAGAAACCCGTTAATGCCAACAAACTGCTTCAGATGGTTAAGGAACTATTAAGACCGGCCAAATAACCTAAATCTACTCTCTGGTAAGTGCATTCATGAAAACCCAATCAATGCCTGCTTCCCGGTTCAAGTCTAAAACCCTTATCGCGATTTGTAAGATTACACGTGACTACAACTGATTGAATATTGTTTTGAAGCCATCTAATAAGGTGGATAAGGCACTAGCTTTACCACTTAATCCATAACCTGGTGCAGATTGCTGTGGTGATTAACCAGACTGCAGATACGACACAACCCCACGTCACCCTCTTGAGCAGCCTGAACTCTGTGAAAATCGGAACCGCAAGCATAGCACCTTGCCTGGATTAGATTGATCTCAATCTGGTTTGGTACCACCCATTGCCTGATTGATATTGCATCAACCTCACACCCAACCAAACACAGGCCGCAACCAGTGCAGCTTTCTGGGACGAGGTGATAACTAGCCAGGTTTTCACCAGCATGACGTTCCAAGGTTATGGCGTTGTGCGGGCACACCCTTACGCAGACATCACAGCCGTTACAACAGTCCTCATCAATTGATGGCGTGAATGGCAGGATAGCAGGATATTGCACTGGTGGGACCAGCCGACCTATAGGGGTAGACCACAACTCTTTGTCACCGGCGAGTTTATCCTCCAGCGTATTGTTGTTAACCACCATCCCAACGGCCCTGCGCAGAAATGACCGCCTCCCCATCTGCACACCGCTGGGGGCATTCATCCCTAATATACTGCTGGTAAAATATATCAACAGCATCAACCACAGTGCAGTTGGTGTGCATACCCTGGCTGAGGCCGGCAATTACCTCAAAAGCCATGAACCAGATCTGATCGTAATGGACGCACGCCTTCCAGATGGTGACTGCATGGAACTGCTGCCCACTCTGGCAGAGAACCAGCCGGTAATCGTACTCACTACATACGGCTCAGTGAACAATGCAGTTAAGGCCATGAAAGCCGGAGCATCTGAGTACCTGATCAAACCAGTAAGCCCGGATGAGTTTACTCTGGTGGTTCAAAGAACCCTGGAAAACGCAGCACTACGCAATGACCATATGTTCTGCAAACAGCGGCTGAAGGCCAAGGAAAACTCCTCCTCATTCATGATTGGCGAGAGTGAGGCACTCGAAAAGGTGAAGCATCTCATCGATGCGGTGGCATCCAGCGACATGACCGTGCTGATTCTTGGGGAGAGCGGCTCCGGCAAGGAGTTAGTAGCGCGCGCCATTCATGAAAAGAGCAATCGCAGCAAGAGTAATTTTGTAGCCGTAGACTGCTGCACCATCCAGGAGCAGCTATTTGAATCAGAGTTGTTTGGGCACGAACGGGGAGCCTTTACCAGCGCTGATAAGCAGAAGAAGGGGCTGAAGGCGGCACCCTGTTCCTGGATGAAATCGGTGAGATAAATGCCAGCATTCAGGCCAAACTTCTGCGTATTCTGGAAACAGGCAAATTCCGCAGAGTGGGCGGCACCAAGGATCTGACCGCAAATGTACGGATAGTTACAGCCACCAACCGTAACCTGGAACAGATGAGCCGGGAGGGTAATTTCCGTTCAGATCTCTACTATCGGTTAGAGGCCTTCTCAATCACCACCCCATCCCTGCGGGAACGCAGAGATGACATCCCACACCTGGCCGAACACTTCATCAGGAACCACAACTTCTCCCGACGCATCAATAAGACCTTCAACAAGGCAGCCATACGCAAGCTGATATCCTATGACTGGCCTGGTAACGTGCGCGAACTAAAAAACGTGGTAGAGAGGGCAATCATCCTCTCCAAGGACAACCCATCTATCAAGTCAGATCATCTGGCCTTTGGTAGCACAAACAGCAAGTCAAAACCAAAATTAAACCTCTCATTTGACCACTATCCAACCTTGCACGAGCTGGAACAGATTTACTTTGAGACCATACTGGAAAAATATTCAGGTCACCGCTCAAGTGTCGCCTCAACCCTGGATATCAGTGAGAGAAATGTCTATCGCCTAATCCAAAAATACGGGTTGGTTGCCAGCAAGAATGAATCCACACCAGACAACCAGAATCCAGGCTAATATACCTGCTAACCTTATCCATCCATAGATTCATATTGGGATACAAGTCCTTTAGTCATCCGCAAAACCAATGTAATATACATACTCAGTTATATTGGGTATTTTCGTTTCTAGGATCAAGTATGAATGTAATTGAATTTATCAGGGAAAAGACGGGGAATATTCAACAAAATAATGCCGAATTTATCGCCAAGCTGGAACCCAAGTTCCGGAACTGGTCAGACCTACTAAACCATAAAATCACCAATACTCTCAACAACCCCTGGATCTCACGCTTTAACCCATTCGAAGACGATAGTCATGATGACGAGCCAGACTCGGTCATGTCCCTTGCCGCAGAAAACACCTACCAAAAACTTCAAGAGAAGCTGGGTGAGGAGACCTTTCTGGGGGATTGGCTGATCGTAAATCAGGAGTGTATCAATAAATTTGCTGATATCACCGGGGACAGGCAGTGGATTCACACCAATCCAGAGCGAGCCAAGGTAGACTCTCCATTCAAATCCACCATCGCCCATGGTTTTTTGACCCTAGCGCTAATCCCCAGCCTCACCGAGACGGTAGACCCAGAGAACAACCCCTATCCAGAGGCCAGGATGGTGGTAAATTACGGCCTGAATCAGGTCCGTTTTCCCTTCCCGGTAAAGGCTGGTTCCAGGGTCAGGGCCAGGATCAGACTGGTGGGTCTGACACCGATGAAACGCAGCATCGAGGTGGTGAATGAAGTCAGCATCGAGGTTGAAGCCAGAAACCGCCCGGCCTGTGTAGCAGAGACCGTGTTAAGACTCTACTTCTGAAAAACCGGCCTGAACGGCTGCCTGCCTGTGGGAATATCCAAATATCCATCCACTGTAACCATGCCGAAAGAGAGCGCGGGATGCAGCAGCGTGCTGGAGTTTCTGATCAGACGTTTCCCTGGAATTACGCCTAGCGTCTGGCTTCAGCGCATACAAGACGGGAAAGTGCTATGGGACGATAACACCACCATCGCCGAAGACTCCGCCTACATGCCGCAGCGACGCATCCTCTACTACCGCGAGGTGGAACAGGAACCCCCCATCCCCGGTAACGAAACCATCCTGTATCAAGACGAAAATCTATTAGTAGCGGACAAACCACACTTCCTGCCGGTAATACCCAACGGTATCTATGTAAACCAGTGCCTGCTGTACCGGCTGCGAAAACATACCGGCATGGATGACCTTACCCCGATACATCGCATCGACCGCTGGACTGCTGGAGTGGTGATTTTTTCCACCAACCCCAAGACACGCAACCAGTACCACAACATGTTCTCTCAAGGACAAGTGAGCAAGTTATATCACGGGGTTGCGCGGATACCATCCAGCCTAAAGCAGGAAACCTCAAAACTACCAACGGAGTGGCAGGTGGAAAATCGCCTGGCTAAGGGTAAGCCAAGGTTTCGAATGGAGGTAAGACCTGGTGAGGTCAATGCCCGCAGTAGGATTAAGTGTATAGCCGTACACAACGGAATGGGCATGTTTCACCTTCATCCGCTGACCGGCAAGACCCATCAGCTGCGTCTGCACATGAGTGGGCTGGGGATGCCACTGTTGAATGAGAGGTATTATCCTGAATTGCAGCCAAAATCTGCTGACAACTTTGATCAGCCACTGCAACTGCTGGCAAAACAGTTGCAGTTTATCGACCCCATAACATCCAGAAAAATGAGTTTTAGCTCCAGCAGAGATCTCGTCTGGTAACACTCCAAACCTGCACCTGTACCCCGTGGTTCCTGGTCGTATAGTTACAACGCTAACAGAATTAAACCACTAGCAACTGCTCGCCGTCCCCTGACATTCATCAGTGATTAGGGCACATACTCGTTAATCTTATCTACCAACTGTTTAGGTGAAATACCATAGGCAAACTTGGTAATAAAAGTGCCATCAGGTGCCATCAGATAGGCACTGGCGGTATGATCCATGATGTACATATCAGGATCCATTCCCTCCTCCACCACCTTTTCATATCTCACATTAAACTGTTCAGCCACCCGTTCGATCATACTCTTGCTTCCGGTAAGACCAATGATTTTTTTGCTGAAGTAGCCAACAAACCGCTTCATTGCCTTCACCGTATCCCGTTCCGGATCTACGGTAACAAAATATGGCTGAATCTTTTCCGCCTTATCCCCCAGTCGTTCCATAGCCAAGGAGAGTACCTGCAGCGATGTGGGACATATATCCGGACAAAAGGTATAGCCAAAGAGAATTATCTGGTATTTACCGGTAAGATCCTTTTCCGTAACCAGTCCTCCATTGTGATCTGTAAGCATAAACTTACCGCTAATGTAGAATGACTGTGCGGGTTCCTGTGTATCGACATCTTCACCTTCAAGGGTTCCGTGATGCAGACACTCCTTAATGGCATTTGTGTTGTAATCCATCAACTGGAAATAGAGATCAGGTCCAGGGGTAAACCTGCTCCCAAAGCTATCAAGCTTGGCCTGCTTTATACTAGAAGAGCCAGTAAGAAGTGGCAGGTCAGGCATCTTCATACCATACTCGGTCAGTAGGCAGGAGTAGTATCCATCTGCCATCCTGGAGCGTCCATCCAGCAACCTGCTAGCATCCATATCCTGCATGGGGTTTTGTGCCAGCCGCCCTCGAACCTTCAGGGCATAGGCCTGCTCAAAATATTGCAACGTGTCGTAATAAGCGATACCGACACCGCTCTTGAGTCCTCGATAACCGTATTCCAGCCTACGATCCAGCTCCGACATCCGCTTAAACAGCGCATCACGGTTACGTCTGTACAGGTGCGCGCGTGTTGAATCCGCCGCCATCAGCTCCCGCGTTAATTCATCGATTAGAATGAGCATATTTCTGCTATCAAGCCAGAAAAATGGGTCTCTGCGGTATTCATCCCAACGTGATGGCAACACCTTGATACTCGGGTCATCCAATACGGTTATGACCTTTGCCTGCGGCATCACCCCGCTCATGGGCTCTACTAAAAACTTCTCAAGCTCAGGACCTACCCATACGATAAAGTCGGCCCGCGACAGATCCTTCTTCTGCTGCTCATCAAGTTCATAACCATAGGGAATTTGTCCCTGCTTCACCAGCAACTGTGGCTCATCTGCCCCCTGCATCAGGCTAGAGAGAATTGAGTGAATCGGTTTGATGCTGGCCACTACACGAAAGCCTTCATCTGCAAATAGTAGTGGAACCTGAAGCAACAACACTACACCAAACAACAGGGTTATGAACAAACTACGCACTAGATACCACCTTCATAAACAGACGACTTACGGCTTAGAAAAGGCCTGATTTACAACAGCAACGGCAGCATCCACCTTAAGTAGAAACTGCTGTTCCCCAGGACATACTGATTTACTCTTAATAAACTCCAGGAATGACGTATTGGTAACATCATCAAATAGCTGGCCCAGATGACGGCGTCTTGGCAATGCAGTGACCAATACCCTCTTCATTCTTCTCATCTGATCGATATAGTTACAGTGCAGGGCCACACCATTCAACTGCCCCAGATATCTTATGCTGTTTTGTTGTTCGGCAGTTTCGGCTCCTGCCTGATATGCGCTGAACAATAAAACCACAGTGATCGGCAGTATTACTTGCTTGGTTAACATCTAATGTTCGCTGACCTAGTCAAAATGATTCTGTACATTCTAGGAGGCTACCTGGATTATTGCGAGCTTTTTCGTGCCAGAAATAGCCAGTTAATTACGTTTGAAAAATGCCGAATAATTTCCGCTATAGCTGACAGCCACACCATCTTCTGTGCAAATCTCAGCCACCAGGTCAATTCTGGCCTTTTCCCCCTGCCTCAATCTCTGTATAAACTGTTCAAACGTGCCGTCGACAGGCAGACTACAACGGGCCTGGATATCACCCTTTACTGGGCGTATATAGCTAATCCTGGCCTGCACCAGAACACTGTGGGCATCAATACCTGCCTCTTCAAATTTCAGATGCAACATACCCCAACAGGTAACGGCACAGATACTATACAAGCTGCCACCAAATGCCGTCCCATGGATGTTTATATTTGGTTCAAAATCCGCATGCAGTACTAGTTCATGCCCATCATGGGACTCGACCCTGACCCCCATCTGCTCTGTAAGTGGGACCTCCTGGTGCAACGTTTGTTCCAATACACTCAGCTTTCCCCGCATTTCGCCCCTTTTGTCCAGACCTTGTCTGAACACAACATTTGATCACCTTAATTACTCTCTGCCATCTGGTTCCAGAGTCAATCAAATAGACCTGATAAAGGGAAATGGCCCGATCCCATTCAGAGTGGAACAGCATACTTGACCCGGCAGCAGAGAAATAGCCCTAGTCCACCCTTGAAGGTCAGTTGACAGATATCAATAAGCAGGAACTGTCAGACACCAAGCCTGACAATTCCATTACAATAGTAGGCGAAAATAACAGAATCAGGGGGACCTCAATGTCAATTTGTATCTACCCACCTCTAAACAGATTTGGTATTCAGTTAATTGTTCTTCATACTGTGGCAAACCTGAATTCCCATTATTTGAAAGCAGATTTATGATTGCGCGGCAACCAATCTACAACAGCCAAATGGGTGTGTTCGGCTATGAACTCATCTACTGCCCACCATGTGGTGACAGTGATCCAAAACCAAACAAGGCAACCGCACAGGTTATTGTATCTGCAATACTTGAGTTCGGATTAGACCAATTTGTAAATCACCGCATGGCTGTTATCAATGTCACCCGCGCCTTTCTTGATATCATGCCAGAGGTTCAACTGTCTCCCCAGCAGGTTATTCTCAATATTCCAGACAACCTGGTAGTTGATGCGAAACTGCCTGCCATACTAAAAGGACTCAGGTCTCAGGGATATGGAATATCAATAGGGGGCCTGGCCAATATGAAGGATCGACGGTTACTACCACTCGCCACCATTTTTCGCCTGGAGGTACATCGATTTAACGACACTCAGTTAGATGCGCTCACCACATTCCTGCGGAACTATAAAAATCTTTCACTACTTGCACTGAACATTGAATCGTTGGATGAGTATCGTGATTATTGCACCAAAGATATTGAATACCTGCATGGCCGGTTCCTCAGCAAACCACGTATATATGCCACAAGCGATTTCCCCACCAACAAACTCGCACTACTCAGACTGCTCACATCAATACACAATCTAGACACGCCAACCGAGGATTTAGAGCAACTAATCACCAACGACGTATCATTAAGCTATCAGTTGCTAAAGCTGGTTAACTCACCCTTCTTTGGGATTGCGAGAAAGATTGACTCGATCAAACAGGCTGTAGTTCTGCTGGGGCGGGATGAAATCAGAAAATGGGTATCACTATTAGCCTTAACAGGCATGAGTGGAGAGCCGGATGCAATAGTGGAAATAGCAGCACTTCGAGCAAAATTGTGTGAACTACTTGCCCAAAAAGCCGGTCTTCACGGTGATAGCTATTTTACCGTGGGCATGTTCTCTGCCATCGACCTGCTGATGAAGCAACCACTTGAAACTGTTCTGGACAAACTACCTCTATCTGAGGAGGTTAAGACGGCAATTCTGGGACACAAGGGTATGCTGGGTGAAGCCCTCTCATGTGCCCTGGCATTCGAGAGTACAGATTGGCCCAAGATTTACTTTGCAAATCTGAGCCATGAGGATATGTCGCAAGTCCAGCGTGAAGCGATGCAATGGGCTAGCGATATTATGGGGTATCATTAGGGGCTTTTTTCAAAACAATTTGTTCTCAAGAAAACAACAAACAACACTACCATCGCTGTGAATCCCACACCCTTCAGTAAACCACTTCATGCTGTACCAGTAGTGGTTAAAAGTATGCATTACTGCCCTAAAGATATCCTCTCATCTGCCGATAGCTGAAATGATCATTGTTATTAACCTGGCCCCATAATATTGACCGCCAGTGACAAGACAAATCACATAAAGATATTTAACAACAGCAGATTATACGAATTCACTCTACTGAAACTGAGGTTAGCTCCATCATTCAGGGTGATCACGGAACAGCATTTCTTTATTTTTCATGGAGTTATCAATGAAACCACTTCTTTCTTACCTTCTAGTATCAGCTCTTACACTAACTTCAACACTTACTTCAGCAGTGGATCTCCCAATGCTGAAAGACGGAAATTATATCTCACCAACAAGCGTTGCTGACGCAACCACAGTAGATGCAGCAAAGGCCCACGAACTATGGAAGACCAGAGCCTGGTTCATCGACACAAGAAAACCAGGACAGTACGATGCTGGCCATATCCCTGGCGCACTGAATATTGAATACGGTCCAGGCAAGCCAAATCAACAGTTAACAGCAGAATCGCTCAAGGCCAGGTTTCACAAGAAGAACCCGTAGTATTCTATTGCAATGCAGAAAAATGTGACCGCTCCAGTTGGGGCGCAGCCCTGGCACTAGAGTGGGGCTGGAAAAAAATCTACTATTTTCGTGACGGATTTCCTGCCTGGAGCAAGGCCGGACTTCCACTCCGATAGCAATCATATATTAGTTTTAGAGACCAGGCATATCGAACATAACCTGGTCTCTAAAGCTGTGGATGCCAAAGGTCATTCACAACTATAAATATAGTCAACGAAGTACCAGGCAGGCGAAACAATGAAATTATTTAATAACCTATCACTCAGGCACAGGCTAAGCTTCACCGTCGGTGCCGGCACCGTTATTCTTTTCTTTACTCTTACCACAATTGGTCAATTGCTCTACGAACAACGTGATCAGGATTTTCGCCAAACCTACCTCAGCGGACTAAACGGCTTATGGGTAGCATTGAGTCATAATGAGCAGTCCAAGATGGAGTCTAATTTCAAGTCACTTACCCGCAACCGCAGTCTGAGTACGGCACTATTCAAGGGTAAACTGGAAGAGTTACGTGAGGCCGTTGGACCTACGGCAACCAGACTTCAGGCAATGAAAATTGCAGATAATTTGATGGTTATTACAAAGGACGGAAAAGTTGGGTTTTCCCTGATAGATGGTATTAGCACTCCTCCTGGCAGTGCTAAGAATACACTTAACACCAGCAAAGCCAGCAGAGGCTTTGAGCAAACCTCTGACGGTCGTCTGGTCAACTCTGTAGCCTTCCCTATTTTTGACCGGGCTGATTTGGTAGGTATCGGTATTTACGAGAAATCCCTCAACCAATTAGTACAGGAAATTAAGGCCGTCACGGAACGAGAGGTCTACATCAGTGACATCTCTGGTAACATCCAAACCAGCACAACAGAAACAGCACCAGTCTTTCAGGGACTGGACAGTGGTGACGCCAGCTACTGGGAGCAGCAACAAAACGGCAAAGTTATTGGAATTGGCGCTATCCCATTGATGGATATCAGTGGTAAACAGGTGGCTATTCTTCTGACGGTTGACGATATAACTGAAATTGCCGCCTCCAGAAACCAACTACGTCTGACTGGCTTCATTATTGCGATTTTCGTATTACTCGCCATTACGCTTGGAACCTGGTTCTATTTGAAACACTCCTTCGTACCATTGCAAAAAGCCGCCAAGATGATGAAAAGCATATCAAAAGGTGATTTGACTACGGATATAACCTGCAACAGCAACAATGAAATAACAAAGATGTTGACTGAAATGCAAACGATGCAGAGTAATCTTCGCGAGATGATCCGCGCCATTCTGGAGTCATCTGATCACCTGGCGGAGGCATCCGACAAAACCCTGCAACTAACTCACCGAACGAGTAATGGGGCAGAAAATCAACAGAGCGACACCCAAGCCGTAGCCACGGCTATGAACGAATTATCAGCAACCGCCCAAGAGGTTGCAAATAATGCTGAGTCCGCTTCAGATGGGGCTAAAGCAGCAGATCATGAGGCACGTAAGGGACAAGATGAAGTAGCCAGAGCATCCACATCCATAAACGAATTGGCACAGAATGTCGAAAAAGCTTCCAGCGTTATTAGCCGTGTCAATGAGGCATCAGAATCAATTGGACAGATCCTGGATGTAATACGCGGGATCTCTGAACAGACAAATCTGTTGGCACTTAATGCCGCCATTGAAGCTGCACGTGCCGGTGAGCAGGGACGTGGTTTTGCCGTTGTTGCAGACGAGGTACGCACACTTGCCAGCAAAACCCAGCAATCAACAGAAGAAATCCACGGGATGATCACCAAACTTCATGAGAGCACTCAAGCTGCTGTTAACGTAATGAACCAAGGACAGATCAGCGCCAAAGAAGCGGTTGAAAATGCCAATTCAGCCGCCAGCTCATTAAATGCTATCACCCAGGCCGTCAGCACTATCAGTGATATGAACACGCAGATTGCAACAGCAGCACTGGAGCAGAATTCTGTCGGCGAAGAGATCAACCAGAACATTGTGCGAATCTCTCAGGTTGCCTCTGAAGCTGTCAAGAGTTCACAGCACACCACACAGGCCACTTCAATAATTGCGGAACATGTTGGCAAATTAAAAAAACAGGTGAGTTGCTTTAAGATTTAGCCAGTGGCAAAAAATGACAAGGATGTCACGAGTGGCCTCAGACAATCTGATTTATACCTAAGTCTTATACAGTTTCGTGCGCAACAACAGTACACAATTGATAACACCCACTTCCATTACAGAGACAACTACCATAAGGCAAAGCAAGTGCATCTATGTTGATTTTCAGATAGTTGCCATGAATTTCCTGGGTATCTTACAAATTAGAGTGGTACAACACTACCCTTAACAGTTAGAATCAGGTCCAAGCGACAAACTGTCAAAGCTAATAACTCATAACTAACCTCATAGATTTATTAATATGTTCCTGAGCAAATACTATCTGGAGCCTGGATCAGGTATACGCTTTTCCCGTGAGCAGGCAAGCGGGTTTGCCAAACAGATTGCCGGTGATTTTAACCCCCTGCATGATCCTGACAACAAGATGTTCTGTGTCCCTGGAGATCTGTTGTTTTCCGTGGCCCTGGCCAAACTCGGACTAAGCCAGAAGATGAGGTTCACCTTTTCCGGCATGGTCAACGACGAAACCACCCTTCTGTTTCATCCTGATGGCACAGAATTAGTGGAGGCCAGGGACCACGAAGGCAAGGTGTATCTATCCATACAACGGTCAGGAGAAACATCCGTTGATGAAGATGCAATTTGCAGTCTGGCCCGTAGTTATGTGGAATTTTCCGGGCGCACCTTTCCTCATATCCTGGTACCACTGATGCAGCAGGAGGATGTCATGATCAACCCGGCTCGCCCCCTGGTTATTTACGAGAGCATGGAGATAGATCTGGACCATCTCGCAATTACTCAGCCAGAGCTGGAGCTCACCGAGACCTCACTGGAGGTAAATGGCAAAAAGAGTCGCGCACGCCTTGGTTTCTGCCTGAAACAGGGTGGAGAGATTATAGGAAGTGGCACTAAATACATGGCCCTGCGCGGTTTGAGACCATATAACCAGGAAGCCATCGACAAAATCGTGCATGACTACATGCAGCGTAGAGAGCAGTAGGCCACTGTATTCCGTAATAACTGGTCACATTCAATCAGCCAAGTACATAACACAATAACCTGTTGTTCAGCCTAGGTTAAGCTACCAAGCCCTAACATTTCTATCAGAATAGCTCATTGGCCATCTAGTGAGGAGGTAGATATGTTAAACCAAAACTCCACGTCAATACTTGCTGTCACCACACTATTACTAGCACTATGCCCCTTAACAGCAACCGCAGGCTCACCGGGGTCTGGCAGTTCCAGACAGCTGAATCAAAGTAACAAACCAACCCATACAAACTCTTCCAAAACTGGTCTATATAAGGTTAGGAAACACAAGAATATAGTTCAGAAACGGCATACACGACATAAACACCGCCGGCGCAATAGGCACCGTAGCCACCTATTTCTCTTCCATTCACCATACGACCTATTCTTTGAGCCAACATGGAGCTATCCACCACCGTACTACTATAATGACAGGTACCCACGCAGTGGCATCACTCTCTATTTCCACAACTGATCAACCCATTAACGGTCATGACGGCAGCACGAATTACAGTCTACCTTCGCCTATATAGTTGCCAGATTAACGGCCATTAGGATAAAAAATCCAATGGCGGAGCAGATTGAAAGGCATTAAGATGGTCCGACTGTTTAACCTAAGAGTCGGCTATCACTGCGCAATGGAAAACCTATTTGAAATCGGCATGGAAAAACTCCTTGTTGCGCGGAGAAATGGCAATGAGCTCATACTTGGATACATAGACGCCCAGGACAAAAACCTGGGATTTTGCACCCAATTTCAGAACATCCGTCTGGATGGACCACTGGCACCCGTTGGTGTTCTATCCTGCCCCCTTGATTCATACTGCTGGGATACGCTCACCTTCTACGGCGCCGCCTTTATGCAACGCAAACTGCCACCTGCAGTCACCGAACAACTCAAGACCATCGTAAATGATAATGGTATTTCCCTATGGCAGGCAACCAACTCCTACTACAAGGCGTATGAGTTCCTGCTCAGTATTGGAATCACCCCAATCATCATCGATAAGTGGTCTGATATACATATCACTGGCATAGATGGTAGTCTGACTGAGTTACGCGGCCCAGTTGTATGCAATGTTCCCCTACTAAATAAGAAAGATGTGGTACACAGCTATCTGCAAAATAAGATAAGAGAAGAACTTGAGACCATCAGGGTAAAAGAGAAGACATTTTCTGAAGAGCAGATAATGAAATTATTTAAAAACTACCTATAAAACAACCTGTATTCATGCAATCACCTGAATCTATCCCACTCTTCCAGTAGTTGCCCCCCCCTCCTTATAGACATGAACAGCAAAAAAAGTACATTTTCGAGATAATTTCACTGTATCTCTTTCCCACTGGTCTAATAATCAGTTATGCTGAGCCATGGTATTGGCCGTTGAATTTATATCAGCAAAATAACAATGATGGCCATGTCTCCACTGCATAGCGCACGAGGTAAGACAATGGAGCTTGATCTTAATAAATTCCGCACTTTGGTTCCCATAAATGCTCTTTATGAAGGCAATCTCATGCAGCTTGCAAAGCATGCTAGGGTTGAACGATTTTACAGCGGAGACAAATTATTCAGTCGAGGAGAGCATGGACCTAACTCTGCATTTCTGATGTCCGGCTCGGTAAAACTTACTTTCAGCACGAATAAAGAAATGGAGATAGCTGCAGGCAGCAAAGCTGCCAATTATGCCCTGACCACCAGATGTGACGCCCACGTAACCTCAGAAACAGCCAATATAGTATGGATCAACCGAGTACTACTGGAACGTTTATTAGCATGGGGTGAGTCTTACAGTCCTGGCGGCCTGGATGTCCAAGAGAACCAGGATCAGGGGCCATCCGCCATGGACAGCGAATGGATGATGGCGATGCTCCAGACCAAAACCTTCCTCAAGCTGCCAGCCAATAACATCCAAACCCTCTTCTCCATAATGCAGGAGACCCAGGTAAAAAAAGGGGATGTAATCGTTAGATTTGGTGACACCGGCGGCTTTTATTACATGGTAAAAAAAGGTCGCTGCCAGGTCAGTCGCCCCACTACTGATGGCGAAGAGGTATTGGCTGAGATCGGCCGTGGAAGCAGCTTTGGTGAAGAGTCACTTATAGCTGGCACTCCCAGAAATGCAACTATCACCATGCTCACTGACGGCACCTTGATGAGCCTGTCCAAGAACGACTTTATCAAACTGTTCAACGAGCCAATTCTCAACTGGATTGACGCTACAGAGGCCAGAACCATGGTGCAGAATGGCGCCTGTATGGTGGATATCAGGCTAGATGCAGAGTATAAAAACTCCATGATCAGTGGAGCAATCAATATACCCCTGGGAACAATACGTCAAAAGGGGCAAGAGCTGGATCCAGGAACACAGTATATCCTCTATTGTGATACCGGCCAACGCAGCTCAACTGCCGCCTTCCTGCTCAGCGAGATGGGGCTGGATGTATATGTGTTAAAGGATGGCAACTCAAGCATTGAAGAACAGACTCAGAATGATTTATAGCCCGGTGCCGCGTTCCCAGCAGATCTTTAGCACAGCATCAGTTTCTTCTAATCTAACTCCGTCACATAACCAGATATCACCCACCGCAGCAAGCTGGCCATCGATCTTGATCAGCGGGATTCTGTCTCTTTCCCATGGTGGTACACCATACTCCTGAAACAGCTTTTTCAGGCTCTTGCTGTTATCTCTTCCCAGCAACTTGCAACGCTCACCACCGACACGAAAACATACAGTGACCTGGGACTCCTCCCACATCTTTCTGGATATACCGGACTTGGCCGGCTTAACTGACAAAACCCCCAATCCTGATGGCAGCTCCAAAGGGGTTTCTCCATCCCAATTCAACTCGGTCACTGGATCAAACTTCTGTAGGGCCGACAGCAGATAGAGACGGTCACGGTATCTGCGCAGTTCTACGTCTGCCCAGTTGACCATAGGATTACGATCCTCGCGGGCTGTGAGCATCTCTCGTAATACCCGGTCCAGGCGGGCCGTATCCGGCAGCCTTAATCCGGCATCATTAATCCAGGTACGGATTACCGCACGGGCACGCGGAGGTGGCATAGCAGATAGAGCGGCAACACTCATACTGTTGTCTTGGCCCAGTTGCATATCCCTCAGGTCAATTCTGGCCGCCTCTTCAATCAACTGCTGCGCCTCAGCACAGTGGCTGGCGCTGCGAGAGATGGTCTTCTCCATTGCCGGCCAGCGTTGCTTCAGCAAGGGGATCACCCGGTGCCGCAAATAATTGCGATCAAATGAGGTATCGCTGTTACTAAAATCCTCCAACCACCGCAACTGGTTCTGTTCTGCATACTCAGCCAGATCAGATCGCATACACTCCAATAGTGGCCGGGCATGAAATCCAGGGCCAAAGCCATTGATAATCGGCATGGCAGAAAGCCCGCTGGGACCACTACCGCGCAGCAGTTGCAACAGCACAGTCTCAGCCTGATCTTCAGCGTGATGGGCGGTAAGCAAGATATCACCCACCTCCATGAGACTACAGATTGCACGATATCGGCTGTCACGGGCAGCCGCTTCTCGGCTTTCACCTTTAGCGGGTGTTGCATCCACCTCTACCACGGTTATCGGGATCTGGTGTGATACGCAAAAGTCAGAACAACTTTCGGCCCACACAGAGGCATCTGACTGTAGACCATGATTTACATGGACGACATGGATCTCGGCCGTCAGTTCACTGCGCAGGCCCCAGATGGCATGCAGCAGGACATGGGAATCCATGCCTCCGCTGTAGGCAATCAGCAGGCGTTTGCAGGTGGGAAGTGCAGAAATTGTCTCTAATAGCAGGCCCTGGTTAAAAGGCATTACCCGGAGAAACTACCGTACTGCATCAGACGCTGATAACGCTGCTCCAGAAGCTTGTCGATAGGGATACTCGAAAGATTTTCCAACGTCTCTACCAGGGCATGTTTCACGTTATGTACTGTGGTATCAATATCACGGTGGGAACCACCGAGTGGCTCATCAATAATGCCATCAATCAGTCCCAGCTCTTTAAGACGATGGGAGGTAATCCCCATGGCCTCTGCCGCTAGGGAGGCCTTTTCCGCGCTCTTCCACAGGATAGAGGCGCAACCTTCAGGGGAGATCACCGAGTAAGTGCTGTACTGCAACATCAGGACACGGTCGCCCACACCGATGGCCAGGGCTCCACCGGAGCCACCCTCACCCATTACGGTACAGACTACTGGTATTCTGAGACCAGCCATCACCTTCAGATTGCGGGCAATGGCCTCACTCTGGCCACGCTCTTCTGCCCCCACACCGGGATAGGCCCCCGGGGTATCGATAAAGGTAAACAGAGGCATACGAAAACGTTCCGCCATCTCCATCAGACGCAGGGCCTTACGGTAGCCCTCTGGGCGTGGCATACCGAAGTTGCGGAACAGCTTTTCTTTGGTGTTGCGTCCCTTCTGATGCCCGATCAGCATTACCGGTTTGCCCTCCAGCCTAGCCACACCACCAACGATGGCATGATCATCGGCAAAGGCCCGATCTCCGTGCAACTCCTGAAAACCGTCAAACGCGCCATTGATATAATCGAACATATAGGGGCGTTGCGGATGCCGTGCCAGCTGGGATATCTGCCACGGCTTGAGGCTGGAGAAGATAGATTCGGTTAGAGACTTGCTCTTCTTCTCTAATCTTAAAACCTCATCCTGGATGTTAATTTCATTATCATCACCAACCAAGCGCAGCTCTTCGATCTTGGCTTGCAGTTCGGCAATGGGTTGTTCAAATTCAAGAAAATTCAGGTCCATGGGTGGAAATATACCGGATTCAATATAGGAATGACACTGTTGTAAGGCCGTTAATTTACATTTATAAAAATACGTTATAAAATTGGTTGTTATTGATATAGATACTCTATTAGACTGGCATTTCGATAATATTCTATTTCTCGCACTCCTACACCTGTTTAGCTGGCACCACCCTTGGAGCCATACATCACCCTGACCCCATCAGAACTAAACAGTCGCCCCAGTCTACGGATCAATTCATCCGTTGGGTTTACCCTCCAGGCATCGCCAAACTCCATGACTCCACTGGAGTCATCCCTGACCATGCGCAATCGAATATTGCAGTTCCCACCCAGATAGGTGGTTAAAATAGCCTGCAACTCTGCCAGTATATCCGGTTGCATCGCCCCATTCAGATGCGCTGTATCCAGTTGCAGCGCCCGGGCATAGAGGGATCTGGCCTGCTCGAACTCCAATACCTGATCGGCACGGACACTCAACCCGCCACGATATTCATCGTAGTTAAGGTTGCCCGTAACCACCAGAATCTTATCTGCGGCCAGCAGTTCCCGAAACTCCTCATACGCCTCTGAAAACAGGGTAACTTCGATGCGGGCGGTGCTGTCGTCCAGGACCACCGTCCCCATGCGGCCACGCTGGGTCAGCCGGTGACTGCTGGATATAACCAGACCTGCCGCCATTACCCTGACACCACCACGCCGGCCCTTACCCGGTGATCCAGCCGGACTCCCACCATCCAGCGTCAGCTTGGTGATACGGCTAATCCCAATACCCTGAAACTCATCCAGATACCGGTTGATGGGGTGTCCGGTAAGATAGAGACCAAGGGTATCCTTCTCTCCCTGCAGCCTCTGTTGTTCATCCCACTCAGCGCTCGGATCGGGAAGAATCTGATTTGGTACTGACTTGGAGTTGTCGTCGGCCATCCCAAACAGGTCATTCTGTCCTGCCGCCTGCAAGGCATGGTGCTGTTCAGCCATCTTCAAGGCCAGTGGCAGTTGCGTCATGAGTGTAGCCCGGTTCTCCCCCAGCTCATCCAGGGCACCGGCCCTGATCAGCGACTCCAACACCCGGCGGTTGGCCTTGCGCAGGTCCACTCGGCGACAGAATTCGAAAAGATCCTGAAACGCCCCATCCCGGTGGCGGTCATCAATGATGCTCTCAATGGCCGCTTCACCAACCCCCTTGATGGCACCCAATCCATATATGACGGTATCACCCCCATCCACGGTAAACCTGTACTCAGAGTGGTTCACATGGGGTGGATTAACCTTCAATCCCATGCCTCTGCACTCATCGATCATAATCACCACCTTATCGGTGGTATCCATATCCGCAGAGAGTACCGCAGCCATAAATGCAGCTGGATAGTGGGACTTAAGCCACAGAGTCTGATATGAGACCAGGGCGTAGGCGGCGGAATGCGATTTATTGAATCCGTAACCGGCAAACTTCTCCATCAGATCGAAGATGTAGGCTGCGGTCTCCTCCTCCACCCCCAGTTCCACCGCACCCTTGCGGAAGATCTCACCCTGCTTGGCCATCTCTTCCGGCTTTTTCTTGCCCATGGCGCGGCGCAGCAGGTCGGCGCCACCCAGGGTATAGCCGGCCAGCACCTGGGCGATCTGCATCACCTGTTCCTGGTAGAGGATTACGCCATATGTGGTATTGAGGATCGGCTCTAGCGCCGGATGCGGGTACACCACCTTTTGTCGCCCATGCTTACGGGCGATGAAGTCGTCTACCATGCCCGATTGCAGCGGGCCGGGGCGGAACAGGGCCACCAGAGCGGTGATGTCATCAAAACTGTCCGGCTGCAGCTTCTTGATCAACTCCTTCATGCCACGGGATTCAAGCTGGAATACGGCGGTGGTCCCACACCTTTTCAGCAGGCTGAATGCCCGGGTATCATCCATGGGTATTCTGGTTATATCTATACCCTCTTCACCCGACTGCTGACGTTGCGCATTTACCGTCTTCAGGGCCCAGTCCACGATGGTCAGGGTGCGCAGCCCCAGGAAGTCAAACTTGACCAGGCCCACCGCCTCCACATCATCCTTGTCAAACTGGGTGACCAGATTATCACCACTGGCCTCACAGTAAAGCGGGGTAAAGTCAGTCAACACCGTGGGGGCTATCACCACACCACCTGCATGCTTGCCGGCGTTTCTGGCCAACCCCTCCAGGCTCAGGGCCATATCTATCAGTTCGGTGACCTCCTCCTCATCCTTATAGGCCTGGTGCAGCTCTTCACTCTCCTCCAGGGCCTTGGTCAGGGTCATGCCGATCTCAAATGGGATCAGTTTGGCGATGCGGTCCACAAACCCATAGGCATGGCCCAGCACCCGGCCCACATCCCGCACCACCGCCTTGGCAGCCATACTGCCGTAGGTGATGATCTGGGAGACCGAATCTCGGCCGTACTGCTCGGCCACATACTCAATGACGCGATCCCGGCCCTCCATGCAAAAGTCCACATCAAAGTCTGGCATGGAGACACGTTCCGGGTTCAGAAAACGCTCAAACAGCAGTTCATGCTCTATTGGATCCAGATCAGTGATGCCCAGAACGTAGGCCACCAGGGAGCCGGCACCGGAGCCACGCCCTGGTCCCACCGGTACATCATTCTCTCTGGCCCAGCGAATGAAGTCGGCCACGATCAGGAAGTAGCCGGGAAATCCCATCTGGATGATCACGTCCAGTTCCAGCTTCAGCCGGTCGTCATACTCCTTACGCCGCTCAGCATAGGCCGCATCTGTCCGGTCCAGGATGCCCTGCAGGCGGGATTCTAGGCCCTGCTCCGACTCCTGGGTGGTGAACTCTGCAACCGACATACCCTCCGGTACTGGAAAGTCCGGCAGATAATTCTTGCCCAAGGTGAGTTCCAGATTGCAGCGTTTGGCGATCTCCACGCTATTGGCCAGGGCCTCGGGCAGATCAGAGAACAGCTCTGCCATCTCCTCCTGGCTACGCAGATACTGTTGCGGGCTGTAGTTTTTGGGTCGACGCGGGTCATCCAGAGTACGTCCATCATGGATGCAGACCCTAACCTCATGGGCATCAAACTCATCAGGTTGGAGAAACCGTACATCATTGGTGGCAACAATGGGCACTCCCAACTGCTGGGAGAGATCCACGCAGGCGTGGAGATGCTCCTCCTCACGGGGTCGGCCAGTACGGTTTACTTCGAGATAGAATCTATCCCCAAACAGCCCTATCCACTGCTGCAGCTGTTGTTTGGCCTGCTCCAGATTACCACCCAGCAGGAGACGCCCCACGTCCCCGTCACACCCACCTGAAAGTACAATCAGGCCATCACTACTGCCACTCAGCCACTCCCGCTCCAGCATGGGAATTCCCAGGTGCTGTCCCTCCTGATAACTGCGTGAGATCAGTCGGGTAAGGTTGCGATAACCCTCGAATGTCTGGGCCAGGAGCAGCAGTCTGCTTGGTTGATTGGCATTCTGCTCATTATGCAGCCAGCAGTCAGCGCCAATAATGGGCTTTATCCCACTGGCCACTGCCGCCCGGTAGAACTTGACCATAACAAACAGGTTGGACTGATCAGTCACCGCGACCGCAGGCATGCGGTTTGCGCACACCGCCTTGATCAGAGGTTTTATCCGGACGACACCATCCACCAGGGAGAATTCAGAGTGGACGCGGAGATGGATAAATGTGGGTTGCATAGTGCGGACAATCATACCGAAAATGGATATTCCATGTCTCAATGAAACGCCTGGAAACTGCCAAATGATTCAGAGAAATTTATAAATCACCAAATTATTCAGCGCGCTCGAACTGCGGGCCAAATAATCGAGATGTCACATCTAATCTATCAGGCGCCTTACCGGACCAAAAGAGCGGCGATGAATATCCGTAACCCCTAGCTCCTGGAGTGCCTGGAGATGGAACTTGGTGGGATAGCCTTTGTGTTTTGCCAGACCATAACCTGGGTATTGCAGGTCCAGCTCTGTCATCTCCCGGTCCCTACTTACCTTGGCGATAATAGATGCTGCACTAATGGCTGGCTCACTACCATCGCCACCGACAATGGCCTCAACCGTACATGCCAGATCTGGGCATCTGTTGCCATCCACCAGGGCATGGTCCGGGGGGATGGGTAGGGACTCCACAGCCCGCTGCATGGCCAGGAGCGATGCCTGCAGGATGTTGATCTGGTCTATCTCCTCCACCTCGGCCCGACCCAGGGACCAGGCGAGGGCGTTCTCCCTGATGATCAGATCCATTTCCTGGCGTTTTTTTTCTGAGAGCTTTTTGGAGTCAGCCAGACCCTCGATCGGCCGCACTGGATCCAGGATCACCGCCGCAGCCACCACCGGACCGGCCAGGGGGCCGCGTCCCACCTCGTCCACACCGGCAACCCTAATTATGGCTGTGGTGGCAGACATCAGTTGCTATGAACCTGTTTTGACCTAAGCAGATCAAGCACCGCATCTGCCGCCCGGCTGCTGGCATTCAGACGCAGCTCTCTATGTACCTTGTTACCAACCTCCTGCACCAAACCGGTCTTTTCTTCCTTCTCAAGCACCCTGATCAAGGCATCTGCCAACACCTGTGGCTGAACGGCATCCTGGAGGATCTCCGGGGCTATCTCCTCACCGGCCAGCATATTTGCCAGGGAGATGAAGGGAGACTTGATTAGATTAAAGTAGGTAAAAATCCAGTGGGTAAGCCAGTGCAATCTATACGCAATCACCATGGGGCGTTTTAGCAACAGTGCCTCCAGGGTGGCCGTACCGGAGGCCGTCAACACCACATCCGCAGCCTGCAGGACGTCACGGGCATTTCCATCCACCAGGGTTATGGGGAGCTCTGGCGCAACCTGCTGCAAGGTCTGTTCAAACAACTCCCGGATGCGCTGGTTGACCAGGGGGACCACAAACCGCATCTGGGGAAACCGTTGCTGACACTGCATGGCGGCACGGATAAAGTCTTCACTCAGAGAGCTAACCTCACTGCTCCGACTACCCGGGAGAATGGCAATAACGCGCGAATTCAGGTCCAATCCAAGTCGTTCTCTGGCACCGGGTTGATCCGGGTCCAGGGGGATTTCATCCGCCAGTGGGTGCCCCACATGGGTGGCTGGAACCTGGTGTTTCTCCAGAAATTCCCTCTCAAACGGAAACAGGCTCAGGACCATATCCACCGAGGCGCGAATCTTGTTGACTCTACCCGCGCGCCAAGCCCAGACCGACGGGCAGACGTAGTGAACGGTGGTAATCCCCGCCTGTTTAAGATCCCTCTCCAGGCTGAGATTAAAATCCGGCCCGTCGATGCCGATAAACAGATCAGGAGGGTTGCTCAGAAAGTGGTTACGTACACTACGGCGTATGGAGAGGACCTCCGGCAGATGGGATAAAACCTCGACCAACCCCATTACCGACAGCTTCTCCATGGGAAAGAGCGTGGTGCAACCTAACTCCTGCATGCGCGGCCCGGCGATCCCCTCAAACTGCACATTTGGGAGCCTGGATTTCAATTCCCGCATCAATCCGGCGCCTAGCATATCGCCGGAAACCTCATTGGCGACTATGCCTACTCTCAGGGCTCTGTCATCAGCGGACAATACTTCTCTCACTGCTAACGATAAACTCCGCCATTATTCCCACCTCAGGACTGCTCTGCGCCAGCTCCTGAATCGCGGCTATGACATCATCCAGCTTCATCTTCTTTTTGTAGATAATCTTATAGGCGGCCTTGATCTGACGAATGGACTCTTCACTGAATCCACGCCGACGCAGACCCTCTGAATTGATGCCGTATGGTTTTGCCGGGTTTCCATCCGTCAAGACATAAGGTGGAACATCCCGTTTTATCGTGCTGCCCAAACCGTTAAAGCTGTGTGCCCCAATGTGACAAAACTGATGTACGCAACAGAAGCCTCCCAGGATTGCCCAGTCATCCACATGGACATGACCCGCCAGTGACGCAGCATTTGCCAGGATGGTATGGTTTCCAACCTGGCAGTCATGGGCCATATGGGCGTATGCCATCAGCAGGTTATCACTGCCCAGGCGGGTTACCCTCGTATCTTGGGTTGTCCCGCGATTGATGGTGGTAAATTCACGTATGGTGTTGCGGTCACCAATCTCCAGAAAGGTCTCTTCCCCGGCATACTTCATATCCTGTGGATCTTCACCGATTGAAGCAAACTGGAATATCTTGTTATCAACACCGATTGTGGTATGACCATTGATCACCACATGTGACCTGATATCGGTTCCGCGTCCAATCCTCACATTAGGCCCAATCACGCTGAATGGGCCAATGCTCACACCCTCATCTATTTCAGCCTGTGAATCTATGACCGCCTTCGGATCTATCACTCTTTTACATCCCTCGCTGTACACATAATATTAGCCGTGGTCACCACCTTGCCATCGACCGTGGCAACACAGTCAAACATACCAATACCGCGCCGCATTGTTTTCAGGGCCACCTCGATATGTAGCTGGTCACCCGGCTCAACCGGTTTCTTGAACCGCGCCTTGTCAATCCCGACAAACAGGATGATTGAGGTATCGGTCACTGTCTCCGGATTGGAGGCACCAGTCAGCAGGCCTGTCGCCTGCGCCATGGCCTCTACTATCATTACTCCCGGCATAACGGGTTTAACCGGAAAATGACCGTTAAAAAACGGCTCATTATAGGTAACATTCTTTAATGCCAGCAGGCGCTTATCCTTCTCAAACTCCAACACTCTGTCTATTAACAGAAATGGATAGCGATGAGGCAAAATGCTCAACACCTTATTTATATCCATACCGATCAATCTACTACCCTCCAAGGTTCCAATACAATTTTTGCCGCTCTGTTTGTGGATCTATGCTTCATCACCCTTCTTGGCCATCAGGGTCGTTACCTGTTTCTCCAACTCTTTAAGCCGTTGCATCATCTCATCCAGATGTCTGGTATGGGCAATGGTCTTGCGCCACTCCCTATTGGGCATGGCAGGCAAATTCCCGCTGTAATAACCTGGTTCCTTGAAAGAACGTGTTACTAACGTGTCTGCTGAAAAATGCACATTGTCAGCAAATTCCAGATGCCCCACAACGACCACGCCACCACCGATAGTTGAGTTCTTGCCAATGCGGGTTGAACCTGCAATACCGGTACATGCGGCCATGGCTGTGTTTTCGCCCACCTCTACATTGTGCGCAATCTGTATCTGGTTATCCAACTTGACACCATCGCTGATAATCGTGTCACACAGCGCCCCACGATCAATTGTGGTATTGGCGCCAATCTCCACATCACAACCAATGCTGACACTGCCAAGCTGCGGTACTTTAACCCAGGTTCCGTTATCATCGGCGAGGCCAAAACCATCACTACCGATCACGGCTCCCGGATGCACCAATACCCGCTCACCCAAAGTTATACCGTGACACAGTGTTACATTTGCAATCAGCCTTGACCCGGCACCAATGGTCACGCCGGTTGCAACCACACAGCCGGGACCGACATGCACCTCAGGTCCAATGTTGACCTCATCTTCGATTACTGCGCCAGGTCCAATCCAGGCCGTTGGATCCACTACAGCACTATCCGATACCCAGGCAGTCTGGTGCCTCCCGGCCTGTGATTCTGGTACTGGTTGCATATGCGCACTGATACGTGCATAGGCTAGATGCGGGTTATCACAAACCAGTGTATTCACCGGACACTCTTGTCGAAAAGAATCCTTGAGAATAACTGCAGTGGCAGATGTTGCCTTTAGATATTTTTGATATTTACTGTTGGTAAGAAAACTGATGGAACCGGCGACTGCATCCTGGAGCGTATCAACCCTGCTCACCTCTGTAGCTGCATCTCCGTACAGCCGTGCACCTACTAACTCTGCCAGATCTCCTAGTCGAAAAATCAAGCTGGCATCCCCAGCCTATTTCTTATCTTTCTTCTTGAATTCCTGTTCCAACTGTTCCAACACCTTGTCTGATATGTCGATACTATTACTGGCATAACCCACACCGGCGCTCATGATCATATCAATATTATCACGCTTGCCAATATTTATTATGATCTCGGATATTTTACGCAACAGTTTAATACGTTCTTCAGAACGACGCAGGTTAAGGTCCCTCCTGAACTCCGCGCTGGAATTATTCAGTTCACGGCGGTGGCGACGAATATCCTGATCAATATTCTTCACCTCAGATGAACTCATGATTGCCCGATCTTTCCCCAGCTTCTCTTCCAGTTTTTCTTCCAGCTTCTTCAGCTTTTTACGCTCTCCCACCAGGACATCATTACGTTTTTTGAATTCAGCTTCCAACGATTTAAGTATCGCAACCTTTTGCGGCGACTTCTTCACCACTTTGTCTGTATTCACATAAGCAATTTTCTGGGCATGGGCCATGCCTGCTGCAAAAACACAAAACAGGCACGCAGCCACAAATATGATTGCTGACTTTTTCAAAACTACTCTCCAGAATTATTAGAATGCGCTACCGAAGGTAAATTGGAAGTTCTCTGTCTCATCATCACTTTCGTCATTCAACGGCATGGCCAAGACAAATCCCAGCGCTCCCATGGGTGACAACCAGGTCATTGAAAGACCGGTGGAGTAACGCATCTCCCCAAGATCAACACTGTCATCATCTGTGTCATAGACATTACCAAAATCAAGAAATGCCCCCATGCGCACTGTCTCCGGAGCCAGTCCAAAAGGCTCAGGGAACAACACTTCAATATTACCCAGGAGCTTCATATTGCCGCCAAGTGGGTCATCCATGCTATCACGCGGTCCGAGACTATAATCTTTATAGCCGCGAATAGACTTGGTACCACCTGCAAAATAATTCTTGAAAAACGGTAGCTTGCTGGTATCGCTGTAGGCGTCACCATAGCCAATCTCACCATTCATAGAGAGGGTCAGAGATTCCGATATAGGGAAATAACGCCGGTGGGAGTACCCAACTTTGTAATACTCCAAATCACTGCCAGGAAACGAGACCTCCGCCGACAACCGCTGCTTTCCACCTCGGGTTGGAAACAGGGCGGAATCACGGGAGTCATGACTCCAACTTATTGTCATCAGAAAATCATTAAAGTTATCACCATTATTGGTCACAAACTCATTGACTTCCGTTGATGCTTCACTACCTGCCTCAAAATCTGTATTTACCGCCCTGAAGGCAAACCTGACGCGATCAAACTCATTCAAGGGAATTCCAAAATTTACCCCAACACTTGCTACATCTGTCTTATATGCAGCAGTATCTACATCTCCAAAATCGGTCTGTTTGTACATCAGGTCAAAACCACGGCTGATCCCATCTACTGTATAGTATGGGTTAGTGTACCCAATCTGATAATGACGCGATGAACTGCTGTTGTTGAAGCCGAAATTAATCCTCTTACCGGTTCCCAAAAAGTTATCCTGGGAAATACTGGTGTTGAACAGTACACCGTCAGATTTGGACCAGCCAATACCGGCCATGAGGTTACCAGTCTGTTTCTCTTTAACCGTAACATTTACATCTACCTGATCAGTAGAACCTGTTACCGGTGGGGTCTCAACGGTGACTGAATCGAAGTAACCCAGTCTTCGCAAGCGCTCCTTGGATAACTTTATCTGTTCAGACGAGAACCAGGCCGACTCCATCTGTCGCATCTCACGCCGCAGTACCTCATCCCGAGTATTGCTGTTACCACGGAAGTTTACCTGCCTTACATACACCCGTTTGCCAGGGTCTACAAAAAAGGTGATGGAAACCTTGCGGCTTTTCTTGTCTATCTCCGGGATACTATTGACATTGGCAAAGGCATAACCGCTCTTACCCAGTAGGCTATTGATCCGTTCAGAGCTATCCACGACATTCTTACGGGAGAATATGTCTCCGCGACTCAGGTGAATAAGCGGGAAGATCTGCTCTTTGGGAACTGCCGTTCTACCGGCGAGTTTAATATCACTAATGGTAAACACATCACCTTCAGTAATGTTGATGGTTATGTATATGTCACTCTTATCTGGACTGATAGAGACCTGGGTTGAGTCCACCTTAAAATTAATATAGCCACGATCCAGGTAGTAGGAGCGCAATATCTCCAGATCCGCAGATAATTTCTGTCTGGAATACTGATCATCTTTGGTGACCCTGGACAGCAGTGACCCAGTGGTCTGCTTGAACTCGTCCAGTAAGTCTTCCTCTTCAAAAGAGGTGTTACCTACGATATTGATGCGTTTAATCTTGGCAACAACACCCTCTGATATCGTAATATCTACCGCTACCCGATTGCGTTCCAGTGGGGTCACCGTGGACTCGAGCTTTATACCGTACTTGCCGTTACTGAAGTACAGGCGCCTCAGTTCACGTTCAATCTTGTCCAGTACTGAGTTATTGAATACCCGCCCTTCAGCCAGACCGATATCCTTGAGCCCGGCAAGCAACCCCTCCGTCTCCATGGATTTATTGCCGCTGATGTTAATATTTGCAATTGCGGGACGTTCCTGCACAAATACGATAAGTACATCAACTTCCCGCTCCAGCCGCACATCCTTGAAAAAACCTGTTTTGTAGAGCTCTCTGATAATCGAAGAACTCTCTTCTGACTGGATACGCTCACCTATCTTGACCGGGATGTGATTAAAGACCGTACCAGCCGAGATTCGTTGTAATCCCTCGACGCGGATGTCTTTAATTACAAATGCCTCCGCCATTACCATGGCAGGAAGCGAGAAGATGGCCGTTATTATGAGCGTTATAAATTTTCTGTTTATTCGCGACATTTGTTGTAACTTCTCGTATTTTAAGGATTATTTAGTTCGAACCGCCTATACAAACCGACGTAGCCCACCACCCTAAGCGTCATAGTATAGTGGATCTTTAGCGACTATCCCAGCAGCCTTGAAATATCAACATAAAAAGCCAGCCCCATCAATAGCAACAGGGCCATCAATCCCATCTTTTGCCCCAGCATCTGAGCCTGCTCTGATAGCGGTGAACCCTTAACCGCCTCCACAAGAAAGAACAGCAGGTGACCACCATCCAGCACCGGGACCGGCAATAGATTGAGCACCCCCAGACTTATACTGACAATAGCCAGGAATTTGAGGAAATAAACTGCGCCTATACTGGCCGACTTTCCAGCGGTCTGGGCTATGGATATGGGACCGCCCAGATTATCGATAGAGGCCTTACCCGTGACCATTCTGCCGATCATACGCAACATAAATACCGACATATCCCAGGTCTTGGTCACAGAGGCGCCAACAGCGGCAAACGGCCCCAGTTTCACCTCTGCCCGATATTGATCAAACAACCCTTCTGGCACCATCACACCGGCGCCTATACGGCCTATTACTTCCTCTCCATGTGTACGCCTGCCTATCTGCAACTGCATAGCCATAACCTGGCCAACCCGCTCCAGGGTTATCTCTGCAGCCTGGTCAGGGTGTTTACGCACGTAATCCACAAACTTACCCCAGTCTGAAACCGGTTTACCCGCAACACTTAAGACCAGATCACCGCTCTGCAGCCCGGATCGCTGCGCTGACTCCCCGGCCACCAGTTCACCAACCACAGCTGGAAGAATCGGACGGCGCACCTTCAGCCCAACGCTGCCGATAAAATCCCCCTCCTCCATCACCTCTGCAAGTTTCCCCACCGGTAGCCGGCGCTCAATCTCACTGCCTCTGGCATCCCGCACCCTGAGCAGCACATCCTCACTTCCCGCCGATTCGGAAAGAAGGGCATACACCACAGACTCCCAGGTGCCGGTATCCCTGCCAGCGACACCCAGAATCTCATCCTCGATCTGAAAACCGGCCTGGGCCGCAATAGAGGTTGGTGCCACCTCACCTATCACCGGACGAGTGCCTACATCCCCACTGACAAACACCAGCCAATAGGCAAAAATAGCGAATAAAAAGTTAAAAAATGGGCCTGCAGCTACCACTGCAGTACGCACCGCCAGCGACTGGCGGTTAAACGACCTGGACAGCTCGTCCTCCGCAACCTCTCCCTCCCGCTCATCCAACATCTTTACGTAGCCACCCAGGGGGATTGCCGCCACCACATACTCTGTGGCATCCGTCTTGCCGGTCCGGCTCCACAGGGCAGGACCAAAGCCGATGGAGAAACGCAACACCTTAATCCCAAGCCGACGTGCCACCCAGAAGTGACCAAACTCATGTACGGTAATCAGGATACCGAGGGCAGCAACAAAGGATATGATGGTAAAAAGTAGAGAATTCATGCTTCAGAGACACCTAACATCTGGTTTTTGTTCACTATTGCCTGCTCAGCCATGGATCTCGCCTGCTGGTCGGCATTCAGAATCCGGTCTAGATCAGAGGCCTTGGTTACCGGCATCTGATCCATCACCGACTCAATGATTTCCGGAATTGCAGTGAAGGCGATCCTGACGTTCAGAAAGGCCTCTACCGCCACTTCGTTTGCGGCATTAAGTACCGCCGGAGCAGTGCCACCCTCGCGAATGGCACGGTAGGCCAGGGCCAGGCAGGGAAACCTAACCTCATCTGGCGGTTCAAAATCCAGCCGGCCCACTGAGAACAGATCCAGCCCTGCAACCCCGGATTCAATACGATCCGGCCATGCCAGGGCGTGGGCAATGGGGGTTCGCATATCCGGATTACCCATCTGGGCCAGGGTGGAACCATCCAAATATTCCACCAACGAGTGGATTATGCTTTGAGGATGCAACATCACCTCTACTCGTTCCGGGGCAGCATTAAACAGCAGGCAGGCCTCTATCACCTCCAGCCCCTTGTTCATCATGGTGGCGGAATCCACCGATATCTTGCGTCCCATAGCCCAGTTGGGGTGGGCGCAGGCCTGCTCCGGCGTAACTCCGGATAACTGTTCCACCGGCATGGTACGAAACGGCCCGCCAGACGCGGTAAGGAGAATCCGTTTCACCCCAACCGTGGATAACCCATTGGCATAATCCGGTGGCATACATTGAAAGACCGCATTATGTTCACTGTCGATAGGGAGGATCTGAGCACCATTACGCCGTGCCTCATCCAGGAACAAACCGCCCGACATGACCAGGGCCTCTTTATTCGCCAGCAACAGTCGTTTGCCTGCCCGTACCGCGGCAAGCGCCGGTAACAGACCTGCCGCACCCACGATGGCCGCCATCACATATTCAGCCTCTGGCAGTTGTGCAACAAACTCCAGCGCCTCTGCCCCGGTCAGAAGCTCGGTATTGGGGGATTTTTCACTTAGCCGTGACTGTATGGTACTGGCCGCATCCTGGTCTACAAGTACCGCATATCTGGGCTGAAACTCGGCACATTGAAGCAGTAGCTCCTCTCCATTGCCATTTGCCGTAAGGGCGATCACCTCATAACTGGTTGGATGTAAACGCAACACATCCAGGGTACTCTTGCCGATGGACCCGGTGGAGCCAAGTATGGTTATGCCAGCCATAGCTAAAGCACGCCCTGGAGCATCGCTTCAAACCGCAAATAAAACGCCATATTAATCAATATATTAACTTCGCATTCTTCGTGATTGATTGTTTGTTTGCGGTCAGACACCAGCTAAAGCCCTATTGTGAACTGCAGGCCCAGCAGAAAAATCGGGGCCGCTGCAGTCAGACTGTCGATGCGATCCAGCACGCCGCCGTGCCCCGGCAGCAGGTTGCCACTGTCCTTCATATCCACCCGGCGTTTTAACAGACTCTCAAACAGGTCTCCCACCACTGACATCAATACCGTCAGCACACACACCGGCACCAGCAGGAGCGCGCTTTGGTACCAGGCCAAAAGGACGCCGCAGATCAACGCACCGACCACGGCCCCGTACACCCCTTCCCAGCTCTTGCCAGGGCTGATCACCGGGGCCAGTTTGTTCTTGCCCCAGCGCCTGCCAGCGAAATAGGCCCCACTATCTGCCACCCAGATCAGGATCATGAGAAACAGAACTATCTGTGGACCATCTTCACCCGAGCCGTGTAACACCACCAGGGATGCCCACAACGGGATAAGCACCACAAATCCCATTGCCGTCCGCAGCAGATCAATGCCAGGCGCAGCCGGTTCAATCCGCCGATATCTGGTCAGGGCAAAGGTAACACCGAACCACCATAGAAGAGAGATGTAGAGAAACCACTCCACGAACCAAACCTGCCCCAGTAGCCCATATGCGCCCCACAGGCCAAGGACCAGGACCAGGATAAAGAGTAGCTTGGAGCTGAACCCGGAGATCCCGGACAGGTTGGTCCACTCCCATCCACCCAGAACTGCAATCAGGGCGAGACCCAGAGCCAGGTAGGCGGTGGGTAGGAGGAGAACTGCGGCTATTACGCCTGGAATCAGAATGCCGGCTGTTGCGATGCGTTTGACCAGTGTGCTTGCACCCATGGATCAGCCTGCGGTTTCTTTGCTGGATGTTACCTGCTCACCAACCAATCCAAAACGTCTCTGCCTGGTGGCAAATGCAGCCAGGGCAGCATCAAACTCGGCCTCATGGAAATCCGGCCAGAGCACATCGGTAAAATAGAGTTCGGCGTAGGCCGATTGCCACAACAAGAAATTGCTCAGGCGTTGTTCACCACCGGTGCGGATAAACAGGTCGGGGTCTGGAAGATCAGAGAACGATAGCTCTGCTGATATCTGTTCTTCGGTGATGGCGTCTGGTTCCACGGAACCATCCCTCACCTGTTGCGCTAGGCTGCGCACCGCCTGGGTCATATCCCAGCGTCCACCGTAGTTAGCTGCCACCTGCAGAATCAGACCACTATTTCCGGCGGTATCCAACTCTGCCTTTACCATACTGGCCTGGAGATCCTGGGAAAACCGGGAACGGTCGCCAATAATTCTAAGCCGGACATTATTTCGCTGCAGACGTTTAATCTCTTGCTTCAGCGCCAGCATGAAGAGATCCATCAGCAGGCCAACCTCTTCCCGTGGACGTCTCCAGTTTTCACTGCTGAAGGCAAACATAGTAAGGATTTTGACCTTGGCTTGAGCGGCCCGTTCGACCACCCTGCGCACAGACTTAACCCCTTCCTTGTGACCGGCATGGCGTTTCTTGCCATGCTGCTGCGCCCAGCGCCCATTACCATCCATAACGATGGCAACATGCTGTGGCACTGTTACCACCATTGCCGCATTATCAGTTTCAGTCCCTTCTGTGATCACGACGATACCGTTATCAAACTTCCATCAGATCAGCTTCTTTCTTCTCCAACAGCACATCTATGTCCTTAATATGCTGATCAGTAAGCTTCTGCACCTGCTCTTCACCACGCCTTTCATCATCCTCTGACGCCATCTTCTCTTTCACCAGATCCTTGAGATGATGATTTGCATCACGGCGGATATTGCGCACCGCAATACGTGCATTCTCCGCTTCCTGGCGCACAATTTTGATCATATCCTTACGTCGCTCTTCGGTAAGCGGAGGCAGGGGAACGCGGATAATATTACCGGCCGTATTTGGATTCAGACCAAGATTAGAATTCATGATCGCCTTCTCCACGGGTGCAACCATATTCTGCTCCCATGGGTTGATGCTCAGGGTACGTGCATCTTCAACATTGATATTAGCCACTTGGCTCAAAGGCACATCTGAACCGTAGTAAGAGACCATGACGTGATCCAGCAGACTGGGATGGGCACGCCCGGTACGCAACTTGGCCAGCTCCAGGACCAACGCCTCCACACTCTTACCCATGCGTATCTTTGCATCTTTCTGGATTTCATCGATCATTTTATTCTCCACTCTCAACCAGGGAGCCTATCTCTTCTCCCTGCATCAGACGCATCATTGCGCCCTTGTTGTTAATATTCATTACCTGTAGCGGCATCTGGTGGTCGCGACAGAGCATAATGGCCGTGGCATCCATCACCTTGAGACCCTCTCTGATAGCGCGATCATAACTAATGCGCGGATAGAACTCTGCGTCTGGATTGGTAACCGGATCACTGGAGTAGATGCCATCCACCTTGGTGGCCTTGATCAGCAACTGCGCACCAATCTCAATGGCGCGCAGACTGGCCGCCGTGTCCGTGGTAAAGAAGGGGCTGCCGGTACCAGCGCTGAAGATCACCACCTCGCCCTGTTGCAGTGAATCTACCGCCCGATCCCGCAGATAAGGATCGCATACCTGTTCTATGGCCAAGGCTGACATAACCTTGGAATTAACTCCGGCTTTTTGCAAGGCATCTTTCATTGCCAGACCATTCATAACCGTGGCCAGCATACCCATGTGGTCTGCGGTCACCCGGTCGATCCCGCCCTGGGCCAGACCAGCGCCACGGAAGATATTTCCACCGCCAATAACCAGGCCAATCTGAGCACCTGCCTGAGACAGATCACTGATCTCTCCTGCAACCCGGGCTATGACCACTGGGTCAATGCCAAAATCACCGTCGCCCATCAGCGCCTCGCCGCTGAGCTTGAGCAATATTCGTTTGCAGATCAATTCAGGCATCGCACCACCAGACAAATAAATGTTATGCAACCACGACCCAAACAAATTGGGAAACTAAAAATTTATGTGCCGGCCCCCACGCTGGGAGACCGGCAGTTAGAACCTCGTCTAACCCTTTACCTGAGCCATAACCTCTTCGGCAAAGTTCTCCTGCTTCTTCTCAATGCCCTCGCCCACTTCAAATCGCTTGAATAAGGCAACGCTGGCACCGGCGTCTGCAAGCAGTTTCTCTACTACTGTATCCGGGTCCTTGACAAAATTCTGACCCATCAGGGTGATCTCGGACAGGTACTTGCGTACACGTCCATCCACAATCTTATCCACAATATTCTCAGGCTTGCCGCTATCTAGCGCCTGCGCCTTAAAGATCTCACGCTCCTTATCCAGCATTCCTGCAGGAACATCGGCCTCACCCACACAGACCGGATTGGAGGCAGCCACATGCATAGCCAGATCACGACCCAGGCTATCATCGCCACCTTTAAGCTCCACCACCACACCGATACGCACACCATGCTGATAGCTGGCCAGAGTACCGTCTTCAGTCTGAAAGCGCTGAAAACGACGTACATTCATGTTCTCACCGATCTTGGCAACCAAAGCCTCGCGAGCAGTATTAACCGTAGTTTCTTCACCCTGATGCAGGGAAGTCCCCATCAGGGTTTCAACATCAGCGGCATCTGTGTTCAACACACAGCCGGCAACAGCGTCTACGAAAGAGGTGAAATTTTCATCCTTCGCCACGAAGTCGGTTTCGCAGTTTACTTCCACCATCACTGCGCGTTTTTTATCATCGCTGTACTTGATAGCTACGATGCCATCAGCTGCGGTACGCCCGGCCTTTTTGGCCGCACTGGCCTGACCTGATTTGCGCATCATTTCGATCGCAGCTTCAATATCACCACCGGTCTCGACCAGTGCTTTTTTGCATTCCATCATGCCGGAACCGGTGCGCTCACGCAGTTCCTTTACCAGAGAGGCTGTAATGGCCATGGTATAGATTTCCTCATTGTGTATAAGGGTATACATATGGACAGTCCCAAGCAGCACTCAGAGTGCTGCTTGGGTTATATCCGTTTTAAATATTCAGAGAACCAGATCGAAATCTGGCCATCCAGTCTGGACTAGGCGTCCTTATCCTCGGATGCCTCTGCCTTAGCTGGTTCCTCTGCCTTAGCTGGTTCCTCTGCCTTAACCGGCTTTTCGGCCTTCTTCGGCTTCCTGGCCTTTTTTGGCTTCTCTGCCTGTTCAGAGTCGAGACCTATGTGGGCAGCGCTGGCGCGACCCTCAAGTACTGCAGCAGAAACACCCTGGACATAGAGCTGAACCGCCCGGATAGCGTCGTCATTTCCAGGTATTACATAGTCGATGTTCATGGGATCATTATTGGTATCTACAACTCCAACCACAGGGATGCCAAGTTTTTTGGCTTCGCTGATTGCGATCTTTTCATGCCCAGTATCAACCACGAACATTGCGTCCGGCAGACCCTTCATATCCTTGATGCCGCCAAGACTACGATCAAGCTTAGTCATTTCGCGTTCCAGAACCAGGGCCTCTTTCTTGTTGAAACGCTTCTCTATGCTGCCATCCTTGAACATCTCTTCAAGCTCTTTCAGACGCTTGATAGACTGCTTGATGGTCTTGAAGTTGGTCAGCATTCCGCCCAGCCAGCGATGGTTCACGTAAGGCATACCGCAACGCTCTGCCTCTTCCCGAACCGTGTCACAGGCAGCGCGCTTGGTGCCGACAAACAGGATTTTTCCGCCATTGGCACTCAGGGTACCGAGAAAATTCATGGCGTCATTGAACAAAGGTAGGGTCTGCTCAAGATTGATAATATGGATCTTGTTGCGATGACCGAAAATGTAGGAACCCATCTTGGGATTCCAATAACGGGTCTGATGCCCGAAATGCACGCCAGCCTCTAGCATCTGGCGCATGGATACTGCACTCATAGTGTTACTCCAAATTGTATAGGGTTAGTCCTCCATGTATCCCGGTCGTCGACCTGTTAAACTCCGGTTTTACACCTGCCTAATGACAGATCCAAACCGTTGGTTGAGTTAAAACCGGCACCCCGGCAACCGTGACGATACATGTGTGAATTAATTACTGGTTTAGCAATTGCCAATCCAGGGCGCGTTTTATACCATACGCCGCTAGTTATAACAATCTTCTGAACAACCCAAGGTATTGGTTTTACCAGTTTTTCCACGCTAGAGACAACAATATGAGCATCATAATAAAAACACCAGAAGAGATAGAGAAGATGCGGATTGCCGGCAGACTAGCGGCAGAAGTGCTGGAAATGGTAAAACCACTTGTAAAACCTGGGGTTACAACCGAGGAACTAGACCGGACCTGCCATGACTATATCGTTAATGAACAGGATGCAATCCCTGCCCCTCTCAACTACCGCGGATTCCCCAGATCCATCTGCACCTCGATCAATCACCAGGTGTGTCATGGCATTCCCAGCGACAAGCGACTCAAAAACGGCGATATTATCAACATAGATATCACCGTAATCAAGGATGGTTTCCACGGCGATACCAGCAAGATGTTCATGATCGGTGAGCCTTCCGTTCTGGCACGTCGTCTGGTAAATATCACCAGCGAGGCACTACAGATAGGCATGGACCAAGTAAAACCAGGTGCACACCTGAATAATATAGGTCAGGCAATCCAAAAGTTCGTAGAATCTAACAACTACTCTGTGGTCCGAGAGTACTGTGGCCATGGCATAGGACGTGAGTTTCATGAGGAACCGCAGATACTACACTATGCCACAGCAGACCCAGGCCCTATACTGCAACCTGGAATGTGTTTTACCATCGAGCCCATGGTTAATGCTGGCAAGCGTACAGTAAAACTACTCCCAGACGGCTGGACGGTAGTCACCAGAGACCGCAGTCTGTCTGCCCAGTGGGAACACACCATAGTGGTAACCGACGACGGTTATGAAATTCTCACTCAGCGCCAGGAAGAGCGGGATATTTAGGAACTTGTTTCCCGCCACCCTCACTTTATTATTTTAGATGAAACGAGTATTCAACGGCATAATCTTCGATCAGGCCCTCTCCCACACAGAGAATCCTCTGGCCCTGTTCCGTAATACCCTGGCACAGGGCGCCGAAACGCTGGAACAGGGATTTCGCGATGCCGTACCGGTATCAACCTTGATATCACTGCGGGCAAAGCTGATCGACTCCCTGTTGCAACGTGCCTGGCAACGCAATATGCCCGAAGATACAGGCGCTGCGCTGGTTGCTGTTGGTGGCTATGGCCGAGGGGAACTGCACCCAAGCTCTGATATCGACCTAATGATCCTGGTAGAGGCGGATGAGCGGGACAGACTAACAGAAAACCTGGAGCAGTTACTGACCTTCCTGTGGGATATCGGGCTCGAGGTAGGTCACAGCGTACGCTCTATTGCTGAGTGCGTAGAAGAGGCCAAGCAAGACATCACCGTCACCACCAACGTCATGGAGTCACGTTTGCTGGCCGGCAACCAGAATATGCTACGACAGATGCGCGAAGCCACCTCCCCCGACAAGATCTGGCCCAGCGACCAATTCTTCCAGGGGAAATGGGAAGAACAGAAAGCGAGATATGATAAATTTGATGACTCTGCCACCAACCTGGAACCCAACTTAAAAGAGGGACCGGGCGGGCTGCGTGACATTCAAACCGTCGGCTGGGTCGCCAAACGCTATTTTGGTTGCGACACCATGCATGGCCTGGTTGGGCACAACTTCCTAACAGAGATGGAGTACGAATCCCTGATGGAGGGGCGCTCTCTGATGTGGAAAATCCGCTTTGCTCTACACCTACTTACCGGGCGACGCGAAGATCGCCTGCTATTTGACTATCAGCGAGCCCTGGCTCAGGAGTTCGGTTTTGTTGACCAGGAACACAGCCTAGCGGTTGAGCAGTTCATGCAACGCTACTACCGCACCGCCATTCGTATCGAACGCCTGAACGAACGCCTATTACAGCTATTTGAAGAGGCCATCCTGCTGGAGAACCAGCCGGCAGAGATTCTAACTATAAATGAGCGCTTCCAGGCCAGAAATGGATTTCTTGAAGTAAGCAATGACAACATATTTAAACATTATCCGTTTGCCCTGCTAGAGATCTTTCTGCTGTTGCAACTCTATCCCGAGTTGAAGGGCGTACGCGCCAGCACGGTACGCCTGATCCGCTCCCATCGTCATCTTATTGATGACCAGTTTCGTGAAAATCCCCGTGCCAAAAGCCTGTTCATGGAGATCATCCGACAATCCAATGGCGTTACCTCAGAACTGAGACGCATGAACCGCTACGGCATACTCTCCGCCTATCTACCGGTGTTCAGCAACATTGTGGGGCGCATGCAGTATGACCTGTTCCACGTCTACACTGTAGATGAGCACACCCTGTTCGTAGTGCGCAATCTACGCCGCTTTGCTGTAGCCTCACGGGTGCATGAATTCCCCCTATGCAGCGACATCATCAGCCGCCAACCGAAGCCGGAGTTACTCTATCTGGCCGGACTGTTCCACGACATCGCCAAGGGACGTCAGGGTGACCACTCCACCTTGGGGGCCAAAGATGCCCGGGATTTCTGTAACAAACATGACCTGAGTGATTACGACAGCAAGCTGGTAACATGGCTGGTAAAAAACCATCTGTTGATGTCCATGACAGCACAACGTCAGGATACCAGTGACCCTGATGTTATCTACAACTTTGCCAAGAAAATGGGCACCATCACACGCCTGGACCATCTCTATCTACTGACAGTGTCTGACACCCGCGCCACCGATCCAAAAAAATGGAACTCATGGAAGGATTCACTACTAAAAGACCTCTACACCGCCACCATGCGTGCCATGCTGCGAGGCCTAGAACGCCCCAACGATATAAATGAACAGATCCAGGAAAAACAGCATGATGCAAGTGAAGAGCTGCAACGAGCCGGCGTCTCAACCGATGAAATTAACAACCTATGGACCACTTTAGGCGTAGAGTATTTTCTCTATTCGTCAGTAGAAGAGATCGTGTCCCACACCCAGTTTATCCTCACCAACCAGGAACACACCGGGCCGCAGATAAACCTGCGCAGCAAAACCGGGCGCGGTGGCTCCGAGGTAGTAATCTACTCCCAAGATCGCAAAGGGCTGTTTGCCGTAACCACCGCCCTGCTGGATCGCCTCTGCCTGAACGTGGTTGATGCCCGAATCGAGACCACCAGCAACGCATTCTCACTCGACAGTTACCGGGTATTGGAGGACGATGGAAGCGCAGTAACCGACCGTGACCGCGAGCAGAAGATAATCAAGACGTTAAAGGATGGGCTAAACAATCCCGACCAGGTCAACCTGAGTGTGGCCAGACGCATCCCACGTCAGCAAAAGCATTTCCAGACACCAACACAGATCGACTTCAGTCAGGACCCGGCAAACCAGCGCACCATTCTCAAGTTGATCACAGTCGACCAGCCGGGCCTCCTGGCCCAGGTTGGTCACGCCTTCGGCCGTTGTGGAGTCAATCTTAAGGCGGCCAAGATTGCCACCATTGGGGCCGAGGCAGAAGACACCTTTTTTATCACGGGTGAAGACAAAAAACCGATTGAAGACCCAGACAAACTGCAGTGCCTGCACAACAGCATCATGCAGCAGCTAGAAAGCGGTGACTAGGGATCCAGCTAGCCCCGCAAACCAGTTTAAGCCAGCCACGCCTTACAGCCTCATCAGAAAAAGGGGACACATCACTACACTCGATTTTTCAGCATACCTCTGGATTATTATACAAGCGTATCTTTAATCTCGTGATGCAAAACAGTACTTCCAAGTCAACCTTTTGCATTCGATCTTCGACAACCTATTATTGCCTTGACCGGCCCGGTTACTGGCACTTGGTTTCAGTCGAGTCTGACCCCATTGATCTATGACCCCTTTGATTTTTCTCCGCCCTCTTTTTCTACCTTGGCAGGGGAAAAGCCTTTATTTTTTCTTGGTAAATGCGGTGTTGGTCCAGTGGCACGGCGTGGAGAACCTTTTTTGGTGGGTGGTCTGGATGGTGCATGTGGGCATGCTGCCCTGCATCGATTATGTGCTCCCCTGTTTTATGGCTCAGCACGACTGTTCCCTGGTTGACGCTTACATGTAGAATTTTGTCGAAGAGCACCGAAAAGTGTGTACCCCGAATACCCAGTACAGCCATGGTGGTTCTGATCTGGTATTTAGCTTTTCGCTCAGGTGAGATACTCCCGGTGACCATTCGAATCAAGCCCTGCAGTAAGATGAAGTCCGCTCGGTGATCCCCGCCTGCTCCATTTTCATCTCTCAACCGATAGTCATCAATGGCAAATTTGGTATGCTTGTAAAGGTGCAGAATCATGCCATCGGTAAATTGCAACTCGGCTTGTCCTGCTCCTGTGATGATGGTTTCTCCGGAATGGACCAACGATCCTGGGGTCAAATCCCTGGAGACCCGATTGCCGTCCTCGGCGCGAACATCTCCCTGGAGCTGCACCACATGGGCGGCATGCTCTTGTAAGGCTGATGCGGGGAAGGGAGTGAGCAACAGCAGAAACACTATGAGCGGTGTTGCAGCACAAATGGGTAGGTAGTGCATCGGCGCTTCCTCTAATCTAGCTGGGATAGGCTTTGGGATTGTGGGAACTACAGTGTAGGAAATACAGTGTACACTCACCCATAACTTGCCAAAATCAGACTACCCTGACAAACTCCAGTAATCAATCAAATATCAAGGAACGATATTATGCCGCCACCAAAGAAAGCCCTAGTCTCTCTAGAAGCTACCCCCTACTATCACTGTGTTTCCCGCTGCGTACGCCGTGCCTTTCTGTGTGGCAAAGATAAGCATTCAGGTAAAAACCATGAACACCACAGAGCCTGGATCAAACAGCAGATGCAGACACTGGCAGGCGCATTTGCCATTGATCTCTGCGCCTACTCCATCATGTCTAACCACTATCATACAGTGCTACATGTGGACAAAGAGCAGATATGGAAGTAGCCAGACGCTGGAAACAGCTGTTCTCAGGCCACCCTCTGGTAGATAGATTTGTGCGCGGCGAAGCCCTGTCTGGGGCAGAACAGAAATTGGTCGCGGGGCTATCTCCTGCCTGCAATTCAGACTCGGCGTAAAAAATCATAACTTTCCGGACAAAAAAGACAGTCTTCAAATTGATGGGCATGAATTTGTTTGATGACAGTTCTTTTGTCAGGTGGAAAAAAGAATTGGTGATTGGTTGTATTTATGGATGGGTGTCCATGTTGTTGTCATTGTCGCTCCATGTTGTTGCATTCAACTGGAAAAGCCGTTGACCTCTGACCACACCCTAAGGACGTGGTTTTTTAATATCAATAAAAAATCCGAGATGCCGCTTGAGTTGCTGAAACTTATCGTTACGCCACTCGGATTAAACCAGACAGACTCCTAGCACGTAATAATGATGGAACTTCCCCAACCACAGACCATAATACTTGTTTAAAATCATGCGGTTGACTGTTTTTACCAAGCTTAATTAACGCTTTTATAGGCCAGGGATGCTTTTTAAAACATTAGTTGGTTACGCATCACAATACACAGTCAACACCAGGCCACCCGCCATGTTTTTGCTTACTTTTTTCCTGTTTTATGGTTACCCTATACAGTGATTCGTGATTGGATGTAATAGGTAGGGAGTGATTTCACTCCACAGGGATCACGGTTTGAACCCGGCAATATACCCATTAAATATCCACGTACCCTATCAAGACATTTGTATTACCCAACAATATAAGGATACACAGCAAGATGAGCAAAGAAACAGAGAACAGCACAACTGAAGAGAATGAAGCAAAAGATAATCTGCAAGCATCAATTTCAATCAAGGTTGAAGTTCAGGATGACTCCTCTGATGAGAAGAAAGAAGAGGAACGCCCAGGTGTCTGCTGTGGCTCTTGCACCTAGGTAGTAGTTTCTACCCAAAAACAAAGCTTAACCACAAAGGCCGCATAGTAAATACTTTGCGGCCTTTGTGGTCTTCTTGATTATTAATACTCTTGCGCAGACGCGTAGCACAGAAAGGAAAACCGTAAGTTAGTATATACAACGCAGTGAATTGGCAGATTATTCCGATATGGTTGACGTTGCTATCGAATAGCAACTATTCGTTCTTTACATCTTCACGAGGAACAATTGCTGGTTAAACCACCCACATTTTTTTGGAGAAGCCTGTTCATATTTCCAGCCAGATAATAGTTGTGTATAGCAAGTAGATCCCTCTCTTCACACACTTTTAACCAGACAGTTTCAACCACATAATCTAGCCCTTAGCATAGGCAACACCACCCAAAGTTGCTGAGAACTTGGTTTCATACATGGCCTGATCCACCTTGAGCAGCAGTTCATCCAGACAATCGCCATGGGTTGGCGCCTCACCAACCCCGATACTCAAGCTCAGATCAAAATCACTTTCATCAACCCACTTCATAGTTTCCCGCTGAATCCTATTTACTACCTGGGTGGCAACTTTAATACCTGTATCATTCAGGACAAGAACGAACTCATCTCCACCAAAACGTGCAGCGGCATCACTACAACGGATATTGTGTTTTAGGATGGAAGATAACTCGCATAACACCTTGTCACCCTTAGCGTGCCCCATACTATCGTTGATGGATTTAAACTTATCGATATCTATAAACATCAGTGTCAACTTGGAGTCGTACTTACACACCTTTGCCAACATATCCCCTGCCACGTCAACAAATGAGATGCGGTTCAACAGTGAAGTCAGCGGGTCCAAGCGACTGAGACGTTCTAACTCACGGTGCGTCCGGTCGATCCTCGAGGTCAGGACATATGCATATACAATTATGGCCGCACAGAATACAGCAAGAATACTGATACCAGCCACAGAATCATAGCTTGCCCCATACACCTTGATCGACAGGATTACCGCTGCCACTATAAAACATACTGCCAGCGCTTCCCGGAACATGGACATGCCGAAACGCATGCCATTCCCCATTACAATAAGGACCCATACCAGCACCGTTGGTGGTACAGAAGACGGGTCATTAATAACCACGAAGGCAATACCAAGAATATCGGCACACATGGTCAACCTGGCCTTCCAGACCTTATCCTGGCCATGGTAAACCAGAATGTAGGTAAAACTTATCCAGACAAAATAGAGCCCAAAAAACAGGTTCATCTGATTCAGGCTAACAAAGAGTGGCGCGGCCTGGTATACCCAGTTAAACAGTGCAAACCCAGCTATCGTCATGAGATATCTGGTTTCAAACTGAAGCTTGATATCCGCCCACCGAGTCAGGTGCCAACTTCCCTTGAGCGATTTATAAACACGCCGCTCACTCCCAGCACGACGGTCTTCTCCCCGCCTGTTTTGTTCGTGTTCAAATCCCATTTTTATTCAGCCACACCACGTATTTGATATCTAACCAAGTTTACTATTCTTTACCCTAGATCCAGATCAGCATGAAATACCCTTCTGAACGAGGTGGAATATACTGCTGCAAAAAAAAACTTGCAACACCATATTTCCAGGTAGCTTTTTAGTTATGCACAGATATCCACTTAGCGTTAGTGCAACTTGATGCCGTCACTTAACCCGAGCACCCCATTTAGGGTTGAGGCAGCACCAGCACCCATTTTTTTCGCAAAGCGCTCAAACAGATCTTCACCAGAGGTGAAGTCCACAATATCCTCAGCCCCAATAATCTCTCTAGCCACGTAGCTGCTACTGCCGATAGCATCTGCAAGACCCAGGGTTATACTCTCTTCCCCATTCCAGAACAGACCACTAAAGGTATTATCATCGATCTTGAGCTTGTCACCACGACCCCGTTTTACCGTATCAATAAACTGCTGATGGATCTGGCCCAGCATATTTTTCATATGGCTGCGGTCAAACTCCTTCTGGGGGGAAAACGGGTCCATGATGCCCTTATGCTCTCCAGCAGTTAACAATCTCCGCTCAACACCTAGTTTATCCAACACGTCGACAAACCCGAAGCTGTTCATCAAAACACCAATGGAACCAACAATGCTGGCCTTATCGACATAGATCTCATCCGCTGCCACTGCAATATAGTATCCACCCGAGGCGCATATATCTGTCACAACGGCGTATACCTTGATATCTGGATGCTTGTTTTTTAGACGTACAATCTCATCATTGATGTAACCCGCCTGCACCGGACTACCTCCTGGACTATTGATACGCAGGATTACCCCTTTGGTATTTTCATGCTTAAATGCTTTGCGCAGACCGGTTACAACATTATCAGCACTAGCCTCTGCATCGTGAGCGATCACCCCTTCAATGTTCACCACCGCAGTGTGTTTACTATCGCTGATATGTGCTTCATGCAGTCCATTTGGTAGCAACAGCGCCAGAGCGACTGTCAGGTATGCAAAGGTGAGAAATTTAAAGAATATACCCCAGCGTCGCGCCCGGCGTTTCTCTTTAATTGAAGAGAGAGCAAGCTCTTGAATCACCCCGCTCTCCCAGGCTTCTGCACTGGCTTGGCCATTCTGATTCTGCTCATTTGTATCCATGTTATTCCTCTTCTTGAATTACTAAATAACTATTGATCCGGCGCCATAATAGATATGTTTGGGTCTAATAACTTGGGTCCTACCGATAAATATACGGGTAGTTCAAACAAACAATTGGCTCTCGCAGGGAGTATTAATAATGCGAGTTTAGATGGCTCTATGGAATCTAATTATACCAAAATTATAACTTTCACCAAAAATGTTATGGTTGTTTTTTAGCTGCCAGACCATAATACTTGTTTTAAATCATACACATGCTCAGACAACAAGCTTCCCTGATGGGAGATAATTTACACCATCCAACCAGCTGGGCAGCTCACTAATATCATCCAGACATCCCAGCGGTTCTGACTGCATCAAGCGCTCCTTGGTATGACTGCCATAACTCACACCCAGACGATGTGCATTGGCACTGCGGGCCATCTGCATATCATATTCGGTATCGCCGATCATCAGGGTCTCATGACCATTGGTCCCCAGTTCATCCATTATTTGAAGCAACATATCAGGATTTGGCTTGGATAACCCCTCATCGGCACAACGTGAGGTGTGAAACAGTTCCCGCAACCCGGTGTAGTCAAATACCTTATCCAGACCGGCCCTGCCTTTTCCTGTAGCCACGGCCATCAGGTAGCCTGAATCTGCCAGCTGCCGCACCGTTTCTTCAGCACCTGGAAACAGCTCAGATGGGGTTCGGCTTTGGTCCAGAAAATGGACCCGGTAGCGTTCTACCACCTGCCATACCAGATCATCATCTGAACCAGGAAATATCTCGGTCACCGCCTCTTTCAGCCCCAAACCAATAATGTTTCTGATGGCGTCATCGCTGGGGATATCCAGACTTAGATCGATGGCGGCCCCGCGTACACACTCTATGATGTTGGACGCAGAGTCCATCAGGGTTCCATCCCAATCAAAGACCAGCAGGGTAAATTTATTATTACTCATGTACGTAGTTGCTTTAGCAGTTGTTCCAATGCCGGCTCCAGCGGTGCTTCCACCCTTAGCCGACCCACCTCTTCCGTCCAGTTAAAGGAGAGGGCCCTTGCATGCAGAAACAGTCTCTTCAGCCCCTGTTTCTTCAGCCTGCGATTAGCCAGGCTGTTACCGTACTTGTCATCCCCCAGGATTGGGGTCCCCAGATGCGCCAGATGCACCCGTAGCTGATGGGTCCGTCCGGTCATCAGTTCTGCCTCAACCAGCGTCACATCGGAAAAACGTTCCAACACCCGGAAGCGGGTCAACGCCTGTTTACCGTCAGGATCCACCCGCACCACCCGTTCGCCACCCTGGAGCAGGTTCTTCGCCAGGGGGGCATCTACAATCTCACGGTCACGTTCCCAGCGCCCTGCCACCAGGGCAATATAACGTTTATCGACTCCATTGGTTCGCAACAGTTCATGCAGGGTACGTAGAGCACTACGCCGCTTTGCAATCATTAGACACCCTGAGGTGGCCCGGTCCAACCGATGCACCAGTTCCAGCTCCTTCTCCTCGGGCCGCATCGAACGTAGCGCCTCAATCACCCCAAACTTGAGACCACTACCACCGTGTACTGCTAGTCCTGGGGGCTTATTCAGTACCAGCAGACGCTTATCTTCATACAATATGGATTGCTCCAGGGCCTCTATAGTCTTTACACCAGGCCGCACTGCTGGCTCTTTGTCTGCCATTCTTACCGGAGGAATCCGCACAACATCCCCCTCCTGCAGACGATAACTGGCCTTGGTGCGCCCCTTGTTTACCCGGACCTCGCCCTTGCGCACAATCCGATAAATTCGGCTCTTGGGCACCCCCTTGAGCATCGCCAGGAGAAAGTTATCCAGCCGCTGCCCCTGATGACCAGATTCCACAACCACCTGTCTGACAGGGTATGATTTTTCAAAATTTTCTGACATTTGCGCATAGTAACAGGTCATGGCCATTTGATGCGCCAGTTTAAGGCTGTTATGATCCTTTATTGACTATTGGATTAAAACCACAAGGTGAGTGAGATTATTTCGCTGATACCCTGATAGTCAGTAACAGAAGTGGCCATATGGGTGGTATTCCAGTGCAACCCACTTCTTAGTGTTAAAAATTTTTTGGCGCGGCCTCTGACAATGGCCTGCGCCGGATCAGGCGAATGGACACTACCATAATTGGTCCAGACCGGACCTTGAGGAATGTGTGCGGTTGCAGAAGCGACTAACACCGATCCAGGCTTGATCAAACCGGGAACCCGCAAAGATTGCGGTGTTTTAAAAACAAATTAACTGCGTGCCACAAGAGGCGGGACAGTCGGAGTTCAGAGAACCGGATTTTAACCGGTTTCTGATAACTCAGCTGATGAGACCAGTAACTACTGGTATTCCAGCAATCCGACAAATTCCGAACAAGGAAACCGCTGTTAGTCGTTGTAACCTCAACATGCGTAAAGCGGTTGAGGCATCAGGGATATGCGGCGCGCAAAGGATTATTAATGAAACGTATGCTGATCAACGCAACTCAGCCAGAAGAGTTGCGCGTAGCCATTGTAGATGGCCAAAAACTCTACAATCTCGATATTGAAACCTCCGGTCGCGAACAGAAAAAAGCCAATATATATAAAGGTCGTATCACCAGGGTGGAACCCAGCCTGGAGGCGGCATTTGTTGAATATGGTTCAGAACGTCACGGATTCCTGCCCCTGAAAGAGATCTCCCGCAGTTACTTCTCTGAGGCGAGCAAAAAATCCGGCGGCCGGGTCAATATCCGGGAAGCCATCAAAGAGGGACAGGAAGTTGTAGTCCAGGTGGAAAAAGAGGAGCGTGGCAACAAGGGCGCAGCCCTGACCACCTTTATCTCCCTGGCTGGACGTTATCTGGTCCTGATGCCAAACAACCCCCGCGCCGGCGGCGTATCCCGTCGCATCGAAGGGACCGACCGCAACGAACTGCGTGAGGCCATGAGCCACCTCACCATCCCAGACGGTATGGGACTGATTGTACGCACCGCCGGTGTCGGCAAGAGCGAGGATGAACTGCAGTGGGACCTGAACTACCTGCTGCAACTATGGTCCGCAATAGATACCTCCTCCAAAGACAAGTCGGCTCCTTTCCTTATCTACCAGGAGAGCAATGTAATCATTCGGTCCATCCGCGACTATCTGCGGGCAGACATCAGCGAGATCGTCATTGACCACCCTGCTGTACACCAGGAGGCCTGCGAGTTCATCCAGCAGGTGATGCCGCAGAATCTGAATAAAGTCCGTCACTATAAGGATGAAGTCCCACTTTTCACCCGTTATCAGATCGAGAGCCAGATCGAGACCGCCTTCCAGCGTGAAGTGCGCCTCCCAGCCGGCGGCTCCATCGTTATCGACCATACCGAGGCCCTAACCTCGGTGGATATCAACTCGGCCCGTGCCACCAAGGGGTCAGATATCGAAGAGACCGCACTCAACACCAATCTGGAAGCGGCAGATGAGGTGGCACGCCAGTTACGTCTGCGCGACATGGGCGGCCTGTTTGTGATCGACTTTATAGATATGGGGCCAGCCAGAAACCAGAGGGCAGTGGAAACACGACTCAAAGAGGCGATGAAACAGGATCGGGCCCGGGTTCAGATCGGCCGCATCTCGCGTTTTGGACTACTGGAGATGTCCCGTCAGCGACTGCGTCCATCCCTGGGTGAGTCCAGCCAGTTGGTATGCCCCCGTTGTAAGGGGCACGGCTTCATCCGCGGCGTTGAATCCCTTGCCCTGTCGATACTGCGAATCATCGAAGAACAGGCCATGAAGGACAACACCGCCCGTATCATCGTCCAACTGCCGGTAGACGTGGGAACCTTCCTGCTGAACGAGAAGCGCCAGGCAATCTACGATATTGAGAACCGCCAGTCGGTAAATGTGGTACTGGTCCCCAACAGCCATTTTGAGACTCCAAATTACGAGATCGAGCGCATACGCAGCCAAGATCTGCCAGAGCATGACACCGATACTGCCAGTTACCAGATGTCAGTTGAACCGGAATCTGACGTTCCTGAACACATCAAGCCAAAAGAGGTAAAGAGTGAAGAACCTGCAGTAAAACGCATCACTCCCACTACACCTATCCCCCAGCCGGCAGCCGCAACAGCAGCACCTGAACAGGCTGCCGAGAAGCCGGGATTTGTTAAACGTCTCCTGGGCGCCATTATCGGCAACAACAGTGAAGAAGCCACGGAAGAGAAAAAGGAAGAAAAAAAGGAAGAGAAACCCAGACAACAGGATAGTAGACGCAGAAATTCATCTCGATCTGGCGGTGGTAACCGCAAACGTTCCAACCGCGGCCGAAAAGATGGCCCTGGCCAGACCAGTGGAGGGCGTGGAACCGGCGGCAACGTGAGCCAGAAGCAGGTCAAGGCAAATGAGCCTGCCAAAAAAGCAACCGATACTACTGCCGAGGGCACAGACTCCACCACCGACAGTAAAACCGATGATCAGCAACAGAGACCCTCAAGCTCACGTCGGGGCCGCCGTGGTGGCCGCAGGCGTCGTGGCCGTAGCAACCAGGACCAGACAGCATCCTCAACCGACCAGCAGCAACAAAACACTGCTGAACCGAGTGCAGAACAAAAACCTGGAACAACTGAGGCTCAAGGTAACGAACCCAAGAGGGATGATAAGGAATCTACCGGCGGACGCGGCAGGGGTCGCCGTAGGGGTCCGCGCAAGCCACGCACTGATCAGGCTGCTGGCGGTGACAACAGGACAGGAACATCTGGGTCAGAGTCAAACCAGACCCAGGCGGCACCAGCCACTGCGAATATACCTGCTGCACAGCCAGTGGAAACCAAGGCCCAAGACTCTGCTCCAAAGCAGCAGCCAAAACCGGCTGCAAAACCGGTCGAGTTAAAGACCCCGTCCCAACCAGCCAAGGCACCGGCTCCAAAGAAGGCGTCACAGCCCAAACCTGCACCGCAAATGGTGGAGACCAAGCCGCAGGATAAACCAGTGCAAACCACCGCACCCAAGCCAAAGCCAGCACCCAAGCCAGTTGCAGCAAAACCGGCCAAGGCCCCAGCTCCAAAGAAGGCGTCACAGCCCAAACCTGCACCGCAAATGGTGGAGACCAAGCCGCAGGATAAACCGGCGCAGACCGCCGCACCAAAACCAAAACCAGCACCCAAGCCGGTTGTGGCAAAACCAGCCCCAGCCCCAAAGAAGGAGTCACAACCAAAACCAGCACCACAACTGGTTGAGACCAAGAAACAGGATAAACCTGCTACTAAATCTCCACAAAGTGGCAGCGCAGACTAACATTTAGAGAAGGCAAAAAAACGCCCCGCAATGACGGGGCGTTTTACTTTTCGTTTCCGGTTACTGCTCAGACAAATAGACAACTACACCTGCAAACGCACCCTGATAGTTTCCAGCAGTCCTGCCGCCGCAACCTCCACCATATTAAATACCCGGTTGAAGCCATCCTTGCCCCCATAGTATGGATCCGGCACCTCCTCCTGTTCCAGGTCTGGGGCGAAATCCATAAACAGATACAATCTCTCCTCCATACCATCTGGACATATGGCGGCAAGATTCCTATAGTTATCCCGATCCATGGCCAGGATATAGTCAAACTGGTGAAAGTCTTCATGGCTCACACGCCGAGCCTGCTGGTAACTTAGATCTACGCCATGGGCCATGGCCTCCTGCTGCGACCTATGATCAGGCGGCTCACCCACGTGGTAGGCGTGGGTTCCGGCTGAATCCACCTGTACCACATCCGCCAGCCCCACCCTCTTGACCATGACCTCGAATACGCCGTGGGCCGTAGGTGAACGGCATATATTGCCCATGCAAACGAACAAAACCCGTATAATTTCTTTATTTATCATGTTATTACATAAATTCCAGGCGATAGAAACACATTAGATTACACCGTTCATCTAGTTTTAATACCAAGTAGAGGTGACATTTTAACCAACAAAGTACTCCTACTCATCAATAAAAACCGTTTATTGACAAGCTCATTTTGATTAATGACAATTAATTATTATTTTATAACATTTGGTAATAACAAAAACCCATGCCGCTGATCACAAGTAACTACAGCATTTCAAAGCAACGATGTTGGCTTTACGCCTCAGTTGCGCTGTTGTTAGCTATTGCACAACTATTTGCTCAGTTACACTCACTAGAGCACATTGATAAGAATGATAGTGGCAGTCATTCCAAATTAAGCTGCAGCATATGCGTCCTTTCTGCAGACTTGGAAAGTAATGCTCCATCAGAGAGTCTTACACTGGCAACCTATTTTCAATCCAGTGTTGCATTCATCGATGACTCTAACCCTACTCTCTTCCTTTCACCCAACTATGGGTTCGATGCCAGAGGACCTCCATCTCCGGTGGTACTGCATATTTCCTGAGTACTAATTAAACGGTTCCAGCGCATGGTAATCGCACCCTAATACCGGAGTTAAATTATGAAAACCACTCGCTTGCGTGCAGCAATTGCTCTCGCACTTACCACATCCTCATATCTTCCTGCCAATGCGTTGGCATCAGATTCGCAAGATCTCGCTGAGGTCAAACAGATGATTCAACAAATGAAGCAACAATA
>JAAGZL010000509.1 GCA_024206335.1 Gammaproteobacteria bacterium | reverse complement strand
TTGATAGCAGCTAAGGCGACCTTGGCCTTGAACCCCGGTAAATGGTTGCGTCTTTTTCGTCTCATTTTCATCTCCTGTGGTGTTTAAATTACCTCAGGAATGTCACTTAAGCCACTGTCTCAAATCCGGGGTCCACTTCTACCTGCCTGGTTTACCACAGATCGTAAGGTATCAGATGCCAGTTACACCAGCATTTCGATCAATGCTTTTCATTCAGCAAATGTCAGTCAAATGATTCTGGCCCACTTCAAGTATGGAGGAAGCCGGGTTGGTATCATGCGGCAGGCATTCGTCTCGGCCATAGAAGATGCGGAAAAAGGTGTACTGGTGGTCGGCCCACCGGAAATGGCTGCTCAACTGTCGGCCAGCATCTCCAAAGCCATTATATTCACACTCAAGGACTTATCAATGGACTTATCACCTCACCTGAGGGAGGCGAACAGTAAAGGACAGCTACACCGGGTCGATGTGGATGTGTTAGAGCCAGGCGCCTGGACAGAGGTTTACAGCAAGATGATGGATATACTTGGGATTTAACTGTAGTAACTCAAACATGATATGGCATTCACCAAAATTGGTTTAGACTTCGTCTGACAATGCAGATCATGGACCTTCTTCTCAAAAAGCAGACAGTATGCAAGGCCTGTTGTACCGGTAGAAAACGGCACATTGGCGACATGCGTCAAGTTCTCAATAGCCCGTTCCTATGGCACTACTAAAACATATACAGTCCAGAACCAAATATCACGTGTAGCATGAGAGGCAAAGTATCTGCCGAAATAAAACAGTCGTAAAGAACAGCAGCCAAAGCCCCAGCTACCCAGCTACCCAGCTACCCAGCTACCCAGCTACAGTCTCAACCAGACTATTCTCAAGTTACATCATCAACCTTTGCGCCTGGTGCGTTCTTCTTTACGGACTCTATACCGTTATCCCTTGCGGCTACTGAGTTGTATGACTCACTAGTGCCTATCACCTGGCTATTTCGAGCTTTCAGATTAAACATGAATTTACCATCCTTGGTCTCCTTGCGCTCGTAACGACTATCATCTGGTGCATTCTTCATCACTGATTCAATACCATTTTTACAACTAGGCTTTGCCTTGTATCCTTCACTTGCTAGGATATTCTGTCCATTACTCGCTTTTAGGCGAAAACGGAATTCACCACGCTTATCTTGATAGATCTCGAATTTACCAGCCATTACTTACTCCTTTCTTGTTGAGTTGTTTGTATAATCTTATCCTTTGAAAAACTTTTAGTTTAAATATCATTCTTATAATGTATCTGCCGAGAATGTATCGCAGGCACTTAATGTTCCTTTTTCGAATCCTACCCTAAACCATTTTACTCGCTGCTCTGAACTGCCATGAGTAAAAGAGTCAGGAGTAACGTAACCTCTGGATTGTTTTTGAAGTCTGTCATCACCTATAGCACTAGCAGCTGTGAGCCCTTCCTTAATATCACCTGCCTCCAATATCTGCCGAGAACGATCGGCATGGTGTGCCCAGATACCAGCGAAACAGTCCGCTTGTAACTCTTGCATCACTGATAACTGGTTGGCCTTTGTCTTATTGAGTCTCTTTTTAGCTTCACGAACCTTATTTGAGATTCCAGTGAGCGTCTGCACATGGTGGCCAATTTCATGCGCAAGGACATAAGCCTGGGCGAAATCTCCTGGGGCCTTGTGACGTTTTTTCAGATCCTCATAAAAGCTCAGGTCAATATAAACCTTTTGATCGCCTGGACAGTAGAAAGGCCCCATTTGAGCCGAACCAAAGCCACAGCCAGAATTCACTGACTGGCGGTATAGAACAAGCTGTGGCTCCTTGTATTGGCTGTTCATTTTTTTAAATAGGATTCGCCAAGTATCCTCCGTATCAGCCAAAACAACAGACATAAACTGCACAAGCTCTTTTTCTTTCGCGCTCTGCTTGACTACCTGATCAGACTGAGGATTTTTATTATCTTGAAAAGATCCCCCACCCAGGATTTGAGATAAGTTACCAGTAAAAAAACCGTAACCAATTACGAGGATGCCAACAAATATGGTCCCCTTTACACCAAGAAATTTGATCGCCATTGGCAACAGCCTGAGCACACCTCCACCCGAACCCATACCACCTACTCTGGAGGCTCGCGTGCCGCGCCTGTCGTCAATATTGCTGCTTTTTCGATTTCCGCGCCAACGCATTGTGTAGGACCACACTATCATCAGGAAATAGTGTCATTCTAAACATCAGCTACCAATGAAGCCACAACTCATTAATGGTATTTTTATTTCCTGCAATATCAGCAGGTTGCAATATTCACTAATAATCTTACAATTCATCAATAAGCCGAAATAAATAACATTTAGGTGAATCACACGACCAATCCTACAAACCACCACCTTTAAATTAGCCACCTGACTTACTTGAAAATTGCACACGGCATCTGATAGCACGTATAATTTACTTCTTATCAGCAAATTATGCGCTTTTTATCAATCGACTAATACAAAACATTTTTTCTAGAGGCAACAATAATGCCCCTAGAGAGTTATTGCCGATCTGCATCAACTGAGACGGCTCAACTGCAATAGGAGAACAACATGGGGCTTTTTGATTTTGCAGCCGATCTGGGTAAAAAACTGTTTGGCGATGATGATGACCCAGCGGAGAAAATCCAGGAACATATCCAGGATGACAACCCTGGAGTAGACAACCTTAAGATCGAAGTAGAGGATGGTATTGCTAAAGTGTCAGGCAAGGCCAAGGATCAATCTATTTTTGAGAAGGCGGTTTTAATGGCAGGCAATGTATTTGGCATTACGGAAGTAAAGGCCGATGAGTTGGAGCTTGAGGAGCCTGCGACCGTAAAAGTTGAATATTACGTAATAAAGAAGGGTGACACCCTGTGGGCGATAGCAACCAAATTTCTGGGGAATGGCACCCGACACCCTGAGATCTTCGAGGCCAATCGAGAGGTCATTAAAGATCCTGATCTTATCTATCCAGGACAGAAGATTCGTATCCCTTTAGACTGAATTTCTGTAACTACTCAGCAAAAGCCGAAGCCACTGCTTCGGCTTTTTTATGCCTAAATCTCAATAGTTTTCAGGACTATACCTTCCCTTCGTGCTGCAAAACACTTATTTCAAGGACTCTACTACTCACTATTACCCCGCCAATACGAAGGTTACTTTCAATACCACTTTGTAACTGGTAATAGTTCCATTGCTAACTACCACCTGCTGGTCTTTTACCCAAGCACCCTTAATATTTTTCAATGTTTTATTAGCCCGTTTTATTCCTTTACGAACGGCATGATCAAAGCTCTTATTCGAGGATGCAATAATTTCGGTTACCTTTGCTACAGACATGGTGTTTCTCCTTCAATTTGTACTCTAGAAAAGAAATGCTGTTGCCGACAAACAACATGTTATTTGGTTTTCCAACCCTCCAATGCATGAGAAGCAGCATTTTATCAAAAAATTTAGCTCGTGATGTCATCACAAGCCAGACTTATCAACAATCACTAACGCAATGCGCTGGCAACCAACTTTTGATAGTTGGTAGCAAAAAAATCTTGGTTACGTCAATGTACCTACCTGTTTAATCCAGTCTAGCCTATTATCACCGGAACATCTTGCTCGCCATCCCAAGAAGATCATCTGCCACTGAGCCATCATTATCGGTATCAAGCATGCCACCCAACATATCCAGCATACCACCGGAAGAATCATCCGAAGAACTACGTTCTCCCAGTATTCCGCTGCTAGATGCCTGTTTACTGAGTGAGCCCATCATCATGCTGGCCACTACTGGTAACATCTTTTTCAGCACACCTGATTCTAGACCGGTACTGACACTGGCGCGATCAGCAACAGCACGACTGATATCCTTACTACCCAGGATATGACCCAGGATATTATTGCCATCGGACACAGCCTGATCGCCAGTTAGGCTCTCAGATTGCTCCAGATATCGTTGGTGGCTACCATTTTCCAGAGCTTTTGACAGGCTAGCAAGTCCCGACTCACTGGTAATGTTCTTTTTCACACCGTGAGAAAGAGCCGGAACTATCTGCCCTATAGCAGATTGGACCTGCGCCTCATCTAAGCCAAAATTGCGAGCCAACTGCTGGATCTGCCCCCCATTCTGGCTACTCAGTATCATATCAATCACATTCACAGTATTCTCCTATTAACTATATATATAAACCTAAGTGTCAAGCTAAAATAAGCCAATAATAACAGTTAGATTCCGTAACACATTTAGTCAGGTATTAAGAAGTGGACCCCATCACTGACACAGTCAATCAGCTTTTATAAGTGATATCCCTGAGTCTGTTTCATGCTGCTAAAGGCAGTCCCGAAGGTAGGTCATAATATACCTGATCAGGTGTCATTCTGCCCAGGCTGGCATGCC
>JAAGZL010000508.1 GCA_024206335.1 Gammaproteobacteria bacterium | reverse complement strand
GCATCGTCGTAGTCGTAGGTGCCGCTGCTGCTGCCGTCGTCCCAGGTTTTGATGCGGTTGAGGTTGTCGTAGGTAAAGTCGACGGTTTTCTGCGCATTTAGCGGGTCTGCGGCACTGGCGAGGTCGTTGAAGTATTGTACTTTGTTGAGGCGGTCGTCGATATCGTAACTGTAGGTAACGACCTGACCTTTAGCATCGATGCTTTGCTGGAGGTTGCCGTTGGCATCGTAGCTATGCTCCAGCAGGCTGTCGCCATCGGGCAGTATTTCTTTGAGTATCTGGTCGTTTTTGTCGTACTGGTATTGACGAATAGCGATATTGCGCGCATTGGTGACCTGGGTGAGGTTGTCGCGGTTGTCGTAGGCGAGCTGGGTTAGTTGCTGCGCGGTATCGAGGATGCTGAAAGTACGATTGAGGTTGTCGTAGGTTTCGGTGGTATCACGGGTTTTTGCATCGGTGGTGGTTTTGAGGTTACCTGCCGCGTCGTAGCTGTAGGATGATTCGCGGCCTGGGGCATTGTCACTGCTATGCTGGCTGGTTGCACGCCGGTTGCGGTTATCGTAGGTGTAGCTTTCCGCATAGGTCGGATAGCTAATGCTATTGAGCAAACCTTTGAAAGCACCAGTGCCGGCATAACCATAATCGAGGCTTATTTCATTGCCGGCCGGGTCGGTGAGTTTAATCAAATCACCCGACAAATTATATTTAAAGCTAATCACATGCCCAAGCGCATTAGTAAAACTGGTCACCTGATCATTATCATTATAAGTCAGCGTACTAGTTTCAAGTAACGGATTAGTAACGCTTTCAGCCCGATTCCGCCCATCATGCCCAATCCTACTAACCTTCAAATTCGCATCGGTTACCGTTTCCAGATTACCCACTTTGTCATAAGCATACTGAGTCAGATACCCCAACGGCGTTTCTTCGCTCAGTAGATTACCATCCGCGTCATACCCATACTTCCAGACATTCCCCCGTGCATCCTTCATCTGCTTTTCATTACCAATGACATCGTATTCCAGATATTCGGCAACGTGGTTCTCGGCATCGGTATAGGTCTCAAGATTGCCATAATCGTCATAGGTCATAACGATTGAAGTTTCAGCGCTATTACCATCACCCAGTGTTTTTATCAAAGTTTGATTACCGTAAATATCATACCCATACTCAGTAACCCGCTGCTCAGCCAAACCAACCGCTTCGGTCATCCTTTCCAGATTACCATTCGCATCGTATTCATAGTTAGTAACCACCCCATTCTCATCAGCCATCTGAGTAACGTTGGAAAACTGTGTTTCTACGTGATAGCTGACACTGGTGCCATCGGGATGAGTGCGTTTTATTAAATTTTCCAGAGTGTCGTACTGTTCGATGGTTTTTAAACCATTGAGGTCGGTTATGGTCTCCGTGCTACCGCTTTTGACCATGGTGCGAACGCTACGGCCATTGATGTCCCGGCGCACCAGGTCGCCCTCTTCATCGAACCAGCTTTCGGTAACCTTGCCGGCAGTGGTTTTTTCCTGGCGATAAAATTCTTTTCTGGTTTTGTTGTATTCGTATTTATAGTGGATACCAATATCGTCCTGATCGAGCACGCTGGTGACCACCTGACCACCCTCGATAAAGATCTCGCGACCTTCCGGTTCGATCTTTTTAACCAGGAAGTCACCGCTATATTCGTAGAACCAGGTATTGCCCCGGACATCGATCACCCGATCTAATTTAGAGTCACCGGTATAGAAGTATTGTACTTTACGACCGCTATAGTCTCTGATCGCAGAGACGCGGTTAGAAGTATCGTATTCGTACCAGAGGATCTGTTTGCCAAGTGTGTCGAATAATCCGATTATTTTACCGCTGGTGTTGTAGGCAAAGGTCACTTCAACATTATTTTTATCACCGTATGCTTGAATATCACCATCTTCGTCATATCGAATCCAGTCACCTTCGTGATTTTCCCAGAGAAATTCTCGTGAGCCATCATCACCGACATCACGTTCGGTTATGATGAGATTGGGGTTACCTTTTAATGCGTAGCGGTCCGTACCGACATTAAGATACCTGAAACCTGCACGATTGATGTAAATTTGACCGCTACTACTGGTATCCTGGAAATTGAGCGCTACGCCGTCGGATGATCCACCGCCATAACCCAATGAGGATTGACTAACTGAGGTCCCGGTTACACCTTTATAGATTGGCGCCCACCGTTGATTGATATGCCACTTTTTATCTCGACGGTTACGGACCACGCGGATGTAACCACCATGCACCTTAACCCGCATATCTTCGACGGTTTCACTGTATAAGCCATATTTAGGCGTTGGCGGTGCTAGCGGCCGAGCCTGAATACCGTCAACAGCAAACGATGGTTCAACTCGTAATAGCACACCAACGGCCACCAACAAAACGATGCCTGATAGTTTAACTAACACTTTGTTATTGAATTCCATCAGTATTTTCCAATTCTTTTAATAAATTCACTCTACGGTTCCCGGATGACAGTCAACTACTGACCAGAACCGCCACCACCACAGGGGCTATCGGGCGGACAACTCATTCCGCCAAACGACGACAGGCCTGTCGGACCACCGCTGCCGCCACCGGCAGGTATAGGAAGCATAAAGCACCCCATCTCAAGAAGCCAGCTGTCCTGATGGCGTTTTCTGCAGTCAATGGTGAGCGATTTGTTTAGGTGGAAATTTTATTTCGGTGTTTTTTAGGCGACCACGCTCTGTTACAGCTGG
>JAAGZL010000507.1 GCA_024206335.1 Gammaproteobacteria bacterium | reverse complement strand
TTTTTCCATAATCCATCTCCTTTCAATACTTCACTTCGTTAATTTTACCTCAAATTACCTTAACCAATAGTGAATTAAATACATAACTCAGATCCACCATAGTCAGATATGACTATCCTCGATGCCTCCGTCGACCATATCTGCGGTCGCACACCGTCACACTGTTTTGCGTTCATCGAGTCACAGTCTTTAACCTGGGCCCGTCACAGGTTACGGCCTCGAAGCGTTATAATAGCAAAGCCGGGTCGGTCACATTTCGTGATTTCGAACGGTCACAGTAAATGGCCTAGCCGGGCCACACCTTCTAATTCCTCAAAATCAATCTAACCCGGCAAATGCCTAAGGTCAGCTACTAAATAGTGCTTGAGCAATCTGTAGTACCTGGTTCGTAATTACCTGAGATGCTCGTTCAACGTAATTACTTTTCTCGGCTCCTTAATCTACCGACCTGATCTGCTAGACCAATATAGCGCCTTCGGTTTTTTAGCCACCGGGTTACAGTTGTAACTGTTTAATCAATCTCTGGGCTAAACACGGTATTAGTGTTACCTGCAATGAATGCCGATCTTTGTTCGAAGGTAACTATTCAGCACCTTCACTGAACAGGCTGGGTAGTTTCCCGTCATAGAGCGCCTTGAGAGCATCGCTAGCGCTGAACTGTTGCTTGCGACAGGTCGATAAATACCCGCGTATTAAACAGAATGTTTCAGCACCC
>JAAGZL010000506.1 GCA_024206335.1 Gammaproteobacteria bacterium | reverse complement strand
TCCAGATCCTTAAGCAACGACTTTCGCTCAAGTTCCGGCATTTCGGTGATTTCCGGCATCTTGAAAAAATCCGCATGCAGATTTGCCGCAAATGCACAACAAAAAACCAGAAGGCTATATTTCGAATATATCGTTTTCAAAAAGATGATTTAACCTGACTCTGAATCACCCAACTGGGGGCATCCGCAAGCAACCCGTTTATGGTGCTGTCGAAATACACTCGGTAAACAACAGCTTTCACTTTTGGGATAGCCTGCCTATTCTCATGCTACCTGACTTATTCTTCTTCCTCGAGATCATCTTCGTACAGCTGGTCTCTCGGCAACAGTATCGAAACTTCCTCTGTACTATAGTTTTTCAGATCCGTAAATATCGCAGGATCAATCGCTCCGAGCGATTCGACTTCCAACAATTGATCCCCAAAAGCTGATGAAATGCTGGCCAAAATACTGAGGTCGATACCCGTGGTAATTAAACTGTTCGGCCCCGGGGGTATAAATATTGGATCAAAAAATCCTTGCGTATCAATAAATACATCACCCGGTACGCGCATGACCAAAGGTCTGTCCTGCTCTCCAAATTGACCCTGTCGACCAAAAAACACTACGTTTTGCGCGCTGATGTCGGGCATTGATATATCCTCGACGCCCACACCCAGAAAACTGCCCTCGGTGGTGCGCATAAACAAATCACCGGGGTTGACCAGGGGCACACCCGCCACCACACTGCCGGGATTAAAATTGATATCACCATTCGATTCGAAATTGATAGCTCCGTTGGCGATATTGTTTTGCAATGCGACCAGATTAACATTGCCGGCATGCAGGAAATTCACCGCACCGCTGTTGGAATTGACGGCATCCAGATTAGCTACCCGGGTTTCTATGGCATCAACGTCGCCAATGCCATCGGCCGCTCTTATGATCAAATTCGGGGTAACAAAATTTACCGAATTACCATTGTTATCGATCATGGCACCAGGCGTTGTCATAACCGCGTCGCCGCCGGCGTTTACACTGCCGATTCTTAAGTCGCCCCCGGCGGCCTCCAGATTCGCATTTCCGGACACATTGACAGTGGCTACGGTCAACCCTCCGGCAAAACCGTCACGCAGATTTACATTTGCCGCATCGGATACGGTCAGGTTATTGAAGCGATGATTGGTAGCACCACCGTCAAGGATAATATCCTGGCCCGAGGTAGCTAACGTGGTGCTTGCCGATACTGTAATAGTCGAACCCGAAGCCTCGATAATATCGCCGCCGGAAGTAATATTCAGATTATCGGCGGTTACCACTGCAAGCTCGGTGTCCAGGCTATTATTGACCGTGACACTATCGGCGGATAGCGTTAAATCGCCACTCAGTCGATTTAAATTATTTTCAAGCAGAATGTTGCCACTTGCTGCGCCGAGGTTCAAATTGGCATTGGTGTTGAGAACAGCGCTAGCCTGAATATCGCCGCTGGTATTGTTGATCGACAGGTTAGTGCCGATATTTAAGAGCTGACCAATGATCAGTTGATCCGTTTCATTAATGACTAAATCAGGAGATATGTTAACCAGGTTGAGTTGATCTATGGTGGTGTTGATGGTATTGGGATTGACGGAATTGAAAATAGCATTCAAATCTTGTAGCGTTAGAGTCGCTGCGGTTATCGCCCCTGCGGAACTATTGATAGTTTCTGCAATGATTCTCAAGTCAGTTGCACCGAAATCTGCATTACCAACCAGCACTAAAGTGTCGCTGCCTTGCCGTGCATTAACGATGAGTTCGGATTTGCCCGAACTGACCACCTGCGCCGCCGAGCCAACCGCAAAATAAGTGCTCGGGCCTGCAATGGCACCCAATTCAATAGTGTCAGCTCCCGATGTTCCATTCACGGTCAGGCTGGCAGCCGTTAGATCATCAATAACCGACTCGACAAGCATATAACTAACGGTAAAACTATTTGCACCGTTCGTATAGGTGAACGCTTCAGTTCCAGCGCTGACATTATATTGACCTTGATAACCTGCGTTACCGCCTGTTATCAACAAACTATCCGTCGTGTTCTCGGTACCACCATCGAATTCGAAACCGCCGGTTTCGACGCCGCTTAGCGTAATCGTCGCCGAATCGTCTCCCGCTCCGCCACTGGCGGTTCCGCTCAGAGACCCACCCGCGACGGTAAAGGTATCGTCACCGCTGCCACCGGTTAAATCACTGAAATCAAAAAAGTCTATGCTATTGAGCTCACCATCATTAATGCCGTTGATATTCCAACTGTTATTGCCATTATCGGCGATCAGAGTACTGTTGGTATCGTTGCCGGTATAAACCTCGATACCGGTAAACGAGCCATCGCCCAAATCCACGGTAACCGCGGTGGTTACCGCGGAATAGTCAACCGCGTCCTGCGATACCTGGGCACCACCATTAACCGAAGCCACCAATCCACCTGTTGCAAATACGAAGGTATCGTCCAGATCGCCACCGACGAGATCGGTGAAGTTGGTAAAGTTGATAACATCGACACTACCATTGATTTCAATGGTACCGTCATTTGGGCCATTTATATTCCAGGTCGTAATAGCGTTACTTCCGGTTAAAGTGCTGTCGGAATTGTTACCTACGATCGCTTCGACATTGACGACGCCATTAGAATTACCACCAAGGTTAACCTCGACAGCGCTGCCTACTAAAGCTGAATAGTTAGCGCTATCTCCCGTGATGTGGCCGCCACCATCAATGGTGCCTCCAATAGCAGTTGCACCGATCGAACTGCCAACAGCGAAATTAAAGGTATCATCTCCTCCACCGCCGGTGAGATTGTTGAAGTCAATGAAGTCGATACCGGTGGGCATACCGTCAACCGTA
>JAAGZL010000505.1 GCA_024206335.1 Gammaproteobacteria bacterium | reverse complement strand
TGGTGTCCCAAGGGATGGCATGAAGAAATGACCAGCGACAATTGTGATTACTTCTACCTGATTAATGGTGTCACCCATTGGATGCCACTGCCCGCGTTACCTGAGAATGAATCATGATTAAACTAAAATGCGCTTGTGGCGCTACATTAAAGATCACACAAGGGTGGGAAAGTGACGAGCGACGGGCAGCAGAGGATTGGCTCACTCGGCATAAACCATGTCAAACAGGTGCTATGGATGCAGAATTAGAGGACAAGGATAATCAGATAAAGGCCTTGGAAAAGAATATTGCCTTCTATCGCAGCTGTATTAATTGTGGCAAAACACCGGCCGATGGTGACGAACCATCCGCTCGATATGCTGTAGTGTCGCCTCCAACGATAGGCGCAACAGAGAACGGGGAGGATGAATCATGAGTATTAAACGAATACGTTGTAAGAAGCGCTGCAGTGGTCTTTGGTGTTCCTGGGTTACGGCGGACACACCTGGGAGTCACATTCTCTGTGACGATAAGG
>JAAGZL010000504.1 GCA_024206335.1 Gammaproteobacteria bacterium | reverse complement strand
TCCCCTTCAGATCCAGCCCCGGTGCTATGGAACGCAGATGCAGATCCCGCTGCGGGAATGGTATCTCAATCCCGGCCTCGGCCAGGGCCTTATTCAACGCCATATGCAGATCATGTCTCAGGGGCATCCGGCGCAGACGCTCCGGAACAAACGCCCGCACCTCAAAATCCAGAGAGCTATTACCAAAGCCGATAAAAAACACGGTGGGGCGCGGCTCTTCCAGCACCTCTGGATGGGCATGCACCACATCGGTTATCACCTGCAGCGCCTTCTCGGTATCCGAGCCATAGGCGATGCCCACATTAAACACCACCCGGGTAATGGGGTCTGACAGGGTCCAGTTGATGAGCGGGTTGATCAGAAAGTTCTGATTCGGGATTACCTGCTCCTTGTTATCCCAGTCGGTAACGGTGGTGGCGCGGATGCGTATCCTGGTTACGGTGCCACTCAGATTATCGATGGTAACGGTGTCACCAATCCGGATCGGACGTTCAAACAGGATAATGAGGCCAGAAAAGAAGTTGGCAAAGATCTCCTTAAGACCAAAGCCCAGCCCCACACCCATAGCAGCCACCAGCCACTGTACATCATCCCAACTGATCCCGAGCAGATTCAGCGCCACAAAAAAACCGGTGGCGAAGATCAGGTAGCGACTGATGCTGGTAACTGCATAGCGATTACCCGGCTCCAGCGCCAGTGGTTGCAGGATTGCTATCTCCAGCAGACCAGGCAGATTGCGCACCGCAAACAACATCAGTATCATCACCGTAATCGACAGCAGCAGATCCCACACCGAGACCGAGGCCAGGGCTGCATCTGCAACACCTGTAGTCTGATATCGCCACAGCAGGATCTCATCCAGGCCGCCTAGGGCCGGGGTCAGATGGGACCAGAGGAAGAACATGACAACAAAGAATGAGGCGACCGTGGTCACACGCAGCAGACGCTTGGTCTGTTCGCTGATACTGGCCAGATTCACCGCTTCCAATTCATCAACCTCCGGCACCCCCTCGCCAGCAGCATCTGCCGCCTCCTTCGCCGCCTTTGCCTCTGGTGCCGCCTCACGCCGGGCCAGGGCACGCTTCAACGCTAGGCGCCGCTGTGCCACCATCAGCCAGCGTCGGGCAAAACTGTGCAACAGAAGAAAGAGCACCCCTATGCTGAAGGAGGTAAATATCAAACGCTTAAACACTACTGCAGTGTAGTGATAACCCTCAAAGGTCAGCACCAGCAGCGCCAACGCCAGCAGAAATGCCAGTGGGTACCACAGCACTCTCAGACGCAGCCCCTGAACAATGATATGGCGTGAGCGGCTCAGGGCTCCATAATTGGGGTTAAAACTTATGTGGGCAAACCAGAGCATAATGAGCGTGGTCATTATGCTTGCAACTCGCCCCAGAGAATCCCAATAGCCCTCTTCCAACTCCCACACGGTGATACCGGCAATGAAGGCAGCCGGCACCATCAATACCGTAAACCAGGGCAGAATTCGGGCATACACATCCACCGCATGTGGATCCCAGCGCAGATGATTTCGGGCCAAACCATTAGGCATCAACAGATAACGACCAAACCCCAGAACCATATAGAGCGCCGACACCATCATTGCAGCCATACCCACGGCCCAGACAAAGCCTGACGGCTCATCCTTGTACAACAGCCAGCCAACACCTCCCACGGCAAGGGGCTGCGGCAAGGCCAGTAACAAGGTATAGAACAGGGCCACCACAGAAAAGCGGAACCGATCATGGTTCACCTTACCGAGCTTCGGTACCACCTTCTCCATCTGTTTCAACATGCGCCCACGCAACAGAATCAGGACGACAGTAGCCAGGAAAAGCAAGCCAGATCTGGCTGGAAACTGTAGTAATGTCTGCCAAAATTTGCTGGCCACCGCACTCCAGTTTTCTCGGCTAAACAACCACCCCAACGCCTCACGAATCCTTCCCAGGTCATCCATGCCCAGTTGCCCTGCACTGGGTATCCATATCAGGTTTCTATTCAAGAACTCCCGGTAACCGGCAACCTCATTCCTCAACTGGTGCTGCTGCAGACTGAGATCATTGAGCACCGTCTCATAACGCTCATACTCTGCCAGTAGTTTCTGCAGTAGCTTGACCCTATCCCCAATCAACCGCCCCATGGTCTGGTTGTAGGCAGCCAACCCATTCCGGCTCAGGCCAGCTGGTTGCACCTTGGCAATAAACCTGGCGATACCGGAATCCTCAGATAGGATCTGTAGTTCATCCTCCAATCGAAACTGCTGCACCCGCACCAGCGACATCTGCTTGCGATACTCTTCCACCAATAGCTTCAGCTTTTGCACATCAGGCATGGTCCGACTCTGGGCCAAGAATAACTCTCCCAGCGACTCATCCAGCCCTACAATATCCACCTGCTGCTGAGCCCGTTCCCGATTCTGCTTAATCCGTTTGAACCTGGAGGTTACCTCGCCCCTCCGTTCTATTACCTGCTCAATCTTTTTCGTCAGCGCACCCAGTTTCAGGCTAACCTGAGAGTTATATTCAGCCTCCCTGCCAATAACGGGATGCTCACCCAGCGTATCCTGTTGGGCCTTTTCAGCCGCCTGCCTAGCCTTTTTTGCCTCATCAGCCAGTGACCTGTTGAGTTGTTCCTGCAACAACTCCATCTGGAACTTCGACTGCTTAACCTGGTCCCTGGCCAGCTCAATACCGATCTTCAACAGTGACAGACGGGGGGTATGCCTGAGACGCTCCATCTCCAGCCGCCTTATTCGGCTGGCAAATGCTCGTTTGTTTGCCAGCCAAACCGCACGCTGGGCCTTGCCAGTATCAACACTAGGCCGCGCTCTTTCAGCCTCACTCTGCCTCTGCTTTACTTCTCGCAATTCAGCGCTGGTCTGATCCGGACGCAATCGCTCCTTACGCAGCTCAGACTCCAGATCAGATAACCGACTCTGATCCAGGCTGTTACTGGCAATGGTTTTATCCAACTGCTGTTTGAGCTCATCCAAACTCAGATCGAGTGCTATCGTGCGGTTATTTTCAAACGACTTCTGCTGTTGCCTAAGCTGTTCTTCCAGCCTGTCCTGCTGCTGGGCTGAACCATCAACTGCCTGCCTATACTGGGCCGACAGCTCATCATCTGCCTGGGCACTCATAAGCTGCGCCAGGGCATTGCGGTACAGCTCCAGGATTGCCTTGGCCTCC
>JAAGZL010000503.1 GCA_024206335.1 Gammaproteobacteria bacterium | reverse complement strand
TCTCGCCTTGCTGTTATCTGATAGGCCAGCCAGCTCCGACTGCTGAGTAATCGTAGCGAAATGGGAATTCAATTGTTTTTCAAGTTGCTTCGGCGTTCTTTTCTCCCCTGATTCCAAGTTGAATGGATGGTAGTCTTGTCCATATCGGCCTTATCGGATTTCTGCTAACCCTGTTTGCCTGGTTCCGCACTACCATTATTGAAAATCGCACGGGCATGAACAGTCGGCAGCTGAAACACTCTTATGTGATCGGTATGCAGTGGTTTATTTTCTCCGAGGCGATGTTCTTTGCCGCTTTTTTTGGCGCTCTCTGGTATGTGCGTAACTTGGCCGGCCCCTGGCTGGGCGGTGAGGGCGAAGCCGGGCGAATGAGCCACCTGCTTTGGCCCGGTTTTGAATACGAGTGGCCGCTGATGAGCACCCCGCAAGATGTTGTCGGTGGTGCTGCTGCCCAAGGTATGGCCAATAACGGTGTTATGACCGGTCCTGACCGCCATATGGGCTTTCCCGGCTTGGACAACATCAAACACTGGTTGCCGATGTGGAATACAATCTTCCTGGTTACCTCATCGTTCACGCTGCATATCGCCCATGTTGGCCTCAAGGCCGGCAACCGCGCCAAGCTGAATCTGTGGCTGGCCATTACCCTGATTCTGGGTTTTGCTTTTGTTTTCCTGCAGTACAAGGAATACCACGAAGCCTATGTTGAGTACGGCCTGCAACTGGATTCCGGTATTTACGGTACCACCTTCTTTATGTTGACCGGGTTTCACGGCTTCTACGTTTGTATGGGTGCCTTTATGTTGCTGGTACAGTTTCTTCGTTCATTGAAGGGTGACTTTAGTCCGGAAGATCACTTCGGTTTTGAAGCTTCTTCCTGCTACTGGAACTTTGTTGATGTGGTTTGGGTGGGGCTGTTTCTATTCGTCTATATTATTTAAATCGATAGCTGCGTTGGATGGTGTGAATTAAACGGCTGCGACAGAAGGTTTAGTGGACAAGCCCTTCTGTCGCGGCCGTTTTTTATTT
>JAAGZL010000502.1 GCA_024206335.1 Gammaproteobacteria bacterium | reverse complement strand
TGGTTTATAACAGTCGGGGTGGCAATGGTCATCTGGGCATGGGGTGGTCTCTCGCTGGCTTGTCTTCTATTACCCGTTGTCCGGCCACGCTTGCTCAAGATGGTTTTATCGATGGTGTAGATTTTGATGGCAATGATCGGTTTTGTTTGGATGGTCAGCGGTTGATCGCCATCAATGACGACCCTTATGGGGCCCCAGGCACCGAGTATCGCACCGAAATCGAAACCTTTAGCCAAGTCACGTCTCATGGCAGCGCCGGGAATGGCCCGAGTTATTTTATTGTCAAAACAAAATCCGGACGCACCATGGAGTTTGGAAATTCCGATGACTCAAAAATTGAGGCGCAGGGCAAGAATGATGTTGTAAATTGGGCTTTGAATCGGGTTGCGGATGCTTATGGGAATTATTACACGGTTGGCTATGTTGAGGATAATGCTAATGGGGAGTTTTATCCTGAAAGAGTTGATTATGGCTGGGATGCTGGGCAAGGAAGTGGGAGTTCGGTTCGGTTTGTTTATCAACCGCGTGGTGATGTTAGGACGGGTTATGTTGGAGGGAGTGTTAGTCGGATTTCTCAGCGGCTTGTTGATTTGAAAACTTATGCTGGGGAAGGGGATGTTAGGGATTATCGACTTTATTATGAGTATGGGAAAGTAACGAATCAATCTCGCTTAGTTAGTGTCACTGGGTGTGATGGGAAAAACCAATGTTTCAGGGCTAGTTCATTTAGCTGGACTAATGCAAGTTCTAAGTTTGGTAATACTTCCCCTTCGTTTTCAACTGCACCCAACACCTATTTCTCTAATGGTGAGGGTGAGGATATGGGTACACGATTGGCAGACATAGATGGTGATGGTTTGATGGATATTATCCAGTTATATCTGTCCCCTCAAGGTTATTATGGGGGTGTTGATCAAAAACGTGTGTACCTCAATAAAGGGTCAGATTTTGCCTTTAGTTCAACTTATTCACAGAGCCTACCCAACACCTATTTCTCTAATGGTGATGGTAAGGATATGGGTACACGATTGGCAGACATGAATGGTGATGGTTTGATGGATATTATCCAGTTATATCTGTCCCCTCCAGGTTATTATGGGGGTGTTGATCAAAAGCGTGTGTACCTCAATAAAGGGTCAGATTTTGCCTTTAGTTCAACTTATTCACAGAGCCTGCCTTACACCTATTTCTCTAATGGTGACGGTAAGGATATGGGTACACGATTGGCAGACATGAATGGTGATGGTTTGATGGATATTATCCAGTTATATCTGTCCCCTCCAGGTT
>JAAGZL010000501.1 GCA_024206335.1 Gammaproteobacteria bacterium | reverse complement strand
TTTAACGTTTACTTACACCCAACCAGCTGCTTAAATTATGACTAGTAGCACCCACAACTATACTGGTTATTACGACCCCACAACAGGCAAAGGCCACAGTGGTCAGATGATGAAGTTCGGGCAGAATCCTGAATGGATGCTCTACTGGAATGGTAGCTTTCCTTTAATCAATGTTATTAAGGGCGGTTATACATTCACTAACAATGCAATCCCCGGTACGCTAGACGCGAACGGGTATCCTGACGCCTCGGGTGGTGGTAACTGGAATCACTACACTCATTCACCGACCGCTGGATGGATGTCCGAGGGGACGGTCGATGAGCCGTGGGTTTTGCGATGGGAGGGAGCAGGGGATGTTACATGGACAGGTGGTACCGAGATACCTGGCTCCACCCCGAATCGCCGCGAGTACACATCGCTTGCCGTGCCCGCCAGTAATTACTGGACGCACGCAACTGGCGATGTCACTAAACTAGAGCTATTAGCACCTGGTGAAGAGGCTCGCTATGATGCCGGCTATATACTGCATAGCCGTTTCGTCGCT
>JAAGZL010000500.1 GCA_024206335.1 Gammaproteobacteria bacterium | reverse complement strand
GTTAATCTGCCGTCACTGACTTGAACCGTTAGACTGTAACTTGAGGTAGTTTCATAATCCAGTTGTGTATCATCAGCAACTGTAATATCTCCACTACTGCTGTCGATAGCAAAAGCTGTACCGGTATTACCTGCAGTGATTGCCCATGCTAATGAATCCCCATCGAGATCAGTAGCTGCGACTGTGCCAACAGCTGTGCCATTGGTAGCGCTTTCAGCGATTGTAAAAGTAGCTGCTGTGACTACTGGATTATTGTCATTAACGTTGTCCAGAACAACAGTTATAGTCTCTGAGCCTGTGTTTGTGCCGTCACTGACTTCAACCGTCAGGCTGTAACTGGAGGTAGTTTCATAATCCAATGCTTGAGCAACTGTAATTGCTCCAGTGCTGCTGTCGATAGCAAAATCACCAGCATCATTGCCTGCAGTGATTGTCCAATCTAATGGATCCCCATCTGGATCAGTAGCTACGACTGTGCCAACATCACCGTTAACGGCAGTGCTTTCAGCGATTGTAAAAGTAGCTGCTGTGACTACTGGGTTATTGTCAATAAGGTTGTTTAGAGTAACGGTAATAGTAACTGTGCCTGTTAATGTGCCGTCACTGACTGAAACTGTTAGGCTGTAACTGGAGGTAGTTTCATAATCCAGTGCTTGAGCAACTGTAATTGCTCCAGTGCTGCTGTTGATAGCAAAATC
>JAAGZL010000499.1 GCA_024206335.1 Gammaproteobacteria bacterium | reverse complement strand
GCTGTGGGCCTTGGTGCCACTCGGTTTCATCCTGCTCAGGGTGGTGCGGGGCAGTGGTGGCTACAGCAGTTGGGAAAAGGTAGTGGATCGGCATCTATTGGAGCAACTGCTGCAACCGGCCAAACAGGGCCGTGACCACAGAACCGTCCTGGCACTGGCCTGGTTGCTGGCGGTGCTGGCCCTGGCCGGACCCAGCTGGGAGAAGGTCCCACCGGTCAAATTCCAACCGGATGTGCCACCACTGGTAGTGGTACTGGACCTCTCACGCTCTATGCAGGCCCGTGACCTGCATCCCTCCCGGCTTGCCGTGGCCAAGAGCAGGCTACATACACTGTTGCAACAGCTGCCACCACGCCCGGTGGGGCTGGTGGTGTATGCCAGTCAGGCCCACACCGCCATGCCCCTGACCCGGGATAAGAGGCTGATCATACGGGTATTGGGAGAACTCACCACCGGGATCATGCCATCCCAGGGCAGTAATCCCAGCGCTGGGCTGACCCATGCCGCCACCCTGCTCAACCAGACCCAGGCCGGACGGGGCGACATCCTGCTAATTACCGACGGGGTTGATAGCAGCGCGGTAAACACAACAAAACAGCTCACCGCCAGCGGCTACCAAACCTCGGTACTGGCAGTGGGTTCCCTGGCCGGCAGCAAGATACCAGATGAGAATGGACGTGGTTATCTGGTCAGCGAAAACCGTACGGTTCGAGTGGCGGTTAACCAACCGGCACTGCGCGCCCTGGCCGAGTCCGGCAACGGCGGCTACGCCCGCATCAGCAACAGCGGGGATGAGGTCGCAACCATCCTGCGCGGACTGGGCAAGGCACGGCACGGCTCCGCAGAGGGCCAGACTGGAGATGGTGAGGTATGGCGTGAAGGTGGGCCTCTATTTCTACTGCTTATCCTGCCACTGGCGCTGCTGGCATTTCGTCGCGGGGCCATCGCCATACTGCTGCTATGCATAGCCCTGCCCGCCCCCCGCGTCGAGGCGTTGAGCTGGGATAGCCTGTGGAGGAATAGCGATCAGCGCGCCCTGAAGGCGATGCAGGAGAGGAGAGCCTGGGAGGCCAGAGAGCTATTCACCAATCCTCTATGGCGCGGGATTGCAGAGTACCGTACCGGTGACTTCCATGCAGCGCTGAAAAGCTTCTCCCAACTGGATTCAGCCCAGGCCCACTACAACCGTGGCAACACCCTGATGCACCTGG
>JAAGZL010000498.1 GCA_024206335.1 Gammaproteobacteria bacterium | reverse complement strand
GTGTTCAAGAGGTTCTAAAGGGTAGTAAGATTGCACTCTATTCTGGCACACAGCCCGCTGATGCCGATAGCGATGCATATGGAACATTGCTTGTTACCATCAGTGAATCCGGTGGTGACGATTGTCTTACTTGGGAAGATTCGGTAGACGGTGTCTTGAGTAAAGCTACTGCCGAAACATGGCAAGGTACAGCAGTTGCAACTGGCACAGATACATGGTTTCGTTGTTACCAATCGGGTGATGACCCTGCTGCGGCTGAGACTGTCCTTGCGCGTTTCGATGGGTCTGTTAGTACATTAGGGGCGCAGTTAAATATGTCTAGTACAGATGTTGTGTTGGGTGTTGTGCAAACAATTTTAACATTTACTTACACCCAACCAGCTGCTTAAATTATGACTAGCACCACCCACACTTACACTGGCTACTACGACCCAACCACAGGCAAAGGCCAAAGCGGTCAGATGATGAAGATCGGCCAGAACCTTGAGCGCATGGTCTACTGGACTGGTAGCTTTCCTTTAATCAACGTCATTAAGGGCGGTAACATACTGAGTGACACCAACTTAACAGCGGTTCCTGGCACTAGGGATTCCAATGGATATATTGACGCCTCTACCAGTGGCTTCTGGAGGGTCGTCACTCATTCCCCTGGCGCTGGTTGGATGGCCGAGGGAACAGTTGATGAACCGTGGGTTTTGCGTTGGGAGGGATCAGGGAATGTTACATGGACAGGTGGCACCGAGATACCTGGCTCCACCCCGAATCGCCGCGAGTACACATCGCTTGCCGCGGCTACAGGTATTTACTGGGCGCATATAACAGGCGCTGTTACTAAACTAGAGCTATTGGCTCCCGGTGAAGAAGCTCGCTATGATGCAGGTCATATACTGCACAGCCGTTTCGTTGCTGATCTTGCGGGAATCGATGCTGTGAGAATGGTACAGTCACTGACTGATGATAACGGCAATCGCGATGTTTCAGACTTCACACCCTATGACTACATTAACTGGAATACGCGCTTCTCGCCAAATGGTCTGACGCAGGTAGGTAGAGGAATACCAATACAAGCAGCTTGCGAGATTGCAAACGAGCTAGACGCCAATCTTCACCACAATATCCCGCATCAATCGACTGACGCAGCGGTAACGTACATCGGGCAGCAGATAGATTTGCATTTCGATTTCTCAGGCAAGAAAGCTAAAATTGAACTAGGTAACGAACCGTGGAATCCCACCGTCGGTTTTAGTGACGCTTGGACTTGGTTTTGGTACGGCAGTCAATCCGCACAAGAAGGCACCTTTGACCCCGTGACCGCGACCTGCACATCAGCAGGGCATGGAATGGCGACAGGTGCCGAAATAGTGTGTTTCAATAACATACATCACATCGATTGGCCCTACGCAGGAGGTGGTATTAGATTTGTGATTGTTGATGACGTTAATACATTCCGAT
>JAAGZL010000497.1 GCA_024206335.1 Gammaproteobacteria bacterium | reverse complement strand
GAAAGTACCCACATAGTAGGTGTCCTGGGACCCTAGATAACCAGGGTGAGCAGTCTCTATCTCGCCACAGGCCTCGTCATCGTCTTTCTTGCGCTCCATAGCAGCCACCTGAGATTCGGTCAAAATCATACCTTCAGAAGCTCTGATAAATAGTTAGTCAATCCGAGCCTGTAAACTCTTCCGACACTTTGTGACATATAGCAGGGAGTAGGGTCAGGTCCTGCGGGATCCCCACGAATCTAGGTCCTGAATGCTTGCTCATTGACGATTACGTGCATCGATTTTGCTGCCGCCAATATATCGTACATCGTCAACTGCGTTCGAGGATCATTTAGCACGTTAAAACCGATAAGTATTGTTGATATTAATCGTTGCATAAGTATTGGCACTAACTGCAATATAGCCCTATTGATGGCTTATCCCTGGGAGCGGAAAAAGCTGGAACGGCTGTGCCGGTACATCACGCGCCCTGCAATTGCTGAGAATCGCCTGTCATTGACGCCAATCGGCCAGGTTTGTTATCAACTGAAAACCCCATACCGTGACGGT
>JAAGZL010000496.1 GCA_024206335.1 Gammaproteobacteria bacterium | reverse complement strand
CAAATGTGCCATCGGCTTGTTCCGCATAAACATAGCGCTTACCATTGGGTAAACGGCGAACGAACTCACGGATTTGTGTCGTTGTGTTGTTATCATTTTCGTAACGAACGGTATAGAGCAAACCTCTATCGCAACTCATGCTCCAGCCATTACCTAATAACCCTACACGCGGGTCATGAGAGTTAAACGTGCGTTCTACTGCTAGACGCGGACGACCTTTAAGATCGATATCCGTTTCACTCCAGATGAAGTGACCTGTTGCCAAGTAAACGGGCGAGCCTTGACTGCCACCGTTACAAGGGTCATTTTCACACTCCGACCCTTCACAGGGACCGGGATCTTTGGGGTCTTCTGGCTCAGTGGTGTCGTGCCCTTGATCCCACGGAAAATGAAACGCGTGAGCAGGTTGAATACTACTCAAGCAAAACACTAAAAATAATGCCGTCACACTGCTGATCAGTAACTGGCTGCCAGTTCGTTTATTAACATTTATAGCGGTTTGCATGGTCTGTTCTCCCTGTTACTGGTTGGCCAGTGCTTGAATTTGAGTGGATACCGCTTCGAGTTCACGAGCGATGCGGTCATATTCGGCTTGCTGATCGGGGTTGCTTGCCAGCCAATCAGTAATCGCTTGGTTGTTTTGTGTGGCCCAAGCAACTGCACTGGAAGCGGTCATATTGTGTTGTTGATAGACCGCTTCGATCTCTTGCTGTATCTCGGCATCCTGATCAAGCTGCGTATCTAATCCGGCATTAAGCTGAAGTAAGCTAAGTCGATCTCTCACGCCCTCTAATGTTAACTGCCGAGCTTGTAAATCCATTGACACGTATTGCTCTGCTGTAATTTCTTGCGCAACACTTAATAATGGGGTGAAT
>JAAGZL010000495.1 GCA_024206335.1 Gammaproteobacteria bacterium | reverse complement strand
TATATCCGAAGCCAAGAAAAAGCGGATGAACGGCAAGATCAATTGCGGTTTGGACAATATTAGCGCCTTGGGCGCTTACTTGAGCCCTTTGAGGGCGTCATCCAATAAGCCTCCGGCTATGCCGGAGGTCATTTAACTATTATATTGGCTGATATTCCTATCCTCATTTTTCTCGCCTCTGCCCCAGGTTAAACTACTTAAACCTTCTCTTTTCGAACAATGGCCATTGCTATCTCCAGGGCCTGCTCATAGTTTAGTCGGGGATCGACCTGGCTTCTGTAAGCACGTCCAAGTCCCATTTCATTCAGTCCCCTGGCGCCACCAATGCACTCAGTAACATCATCGCCGGTTAATTCGAAATGGACACCGCCCAGATGGCTGTTGCAACTTCGGTGAATATCAAAAGCCTGTTCCAGTTCTGAAAGGATATATTTGAACTGCCGGGTTTTGTAACCTGTTTTGGTACTTTCGGTATTGCCGTGCATGGGATCGCTGATCCAGAGGACTTGGTGTCCACCCTGCTGTACAGCTTCGATTAGGGGAGGAAGCTCATTGGCGATCTTGTGGGCACCAAACCGATGGATGAAAATCAGCTTCCCTGCCTCATTATCCGGATTGAGTCTTTCGGCCAGATGACCGATATTTTCTGCACTCATCCCGGCTCCGACTTTCACCCCTACCGGATTTTTGATGCCGCTGAAGTACTCGATATGGGCGCCATCCAGGCCGGCTGTTCTGAATCCGATCCAGGGCAGATGGGTGGCAAGGTTGTAGTAGCCAGGACGGTTGGGTACTTGACGGGTGAGGGCCTGTTCATAGTGTAGGTGTAGCCCCTCGTGGCTGCTGTAAAAACGGATACGGTTGAGTTCATCGCTACCGCCGCCAATTGTCTCTAGAAACTGTAGGGAGTGGGAGAGTTCCTTCACCACCTGGTGGTACTCGTTGGCCAGGGGGGAGTGGTGAACAAAATCCAGATCCCAGTTCTCTGGGTGGTGCAGATCGGCAAAGCCACAGTCTGATAGGGCACGGATAAAGTTCAGTGTCATAGCTGCCCGTCCATAACCCCGTAACAGTCGCACCGGATCTGGAATGCGATCTGCCTCGGTGAAAGCGGATCCGTTGATCAGATCCCCACGATAACTTGGGAGAGTGATGCCATCTACTGTCTCAATGTCTGCAGAGCGTGGTTTGGCGTATTGGCCTGCAATTCTTCCTACCCGGATTACCCGCTTGCTCAGACCATGGATAAGTACCAGGCTCATCTGCAGTAGAATTTTTAGTTTGTTGGTTATAATGTCGGACTGGCAGTCAGCGAAGCTCTCGGCACAGTCTCCGCCTTGAAGCAAAAATGCTTCACCTCGAGCCGCAGCGGCTAGTTCGGATTTGAGTGTCTCAATCTCCCAAGAGGTGACCAGAGGCGGTAAGCCGGAGAGTTGGGCCATGATGGCATCCAGATCTTTTGCTGAAGGGTAGTTTGCCTGTTGAAGGGCGGGCTTGGATTGCCATGATGTCGGGTGCCAGTTGTTCATTACATTTTAGTGCTCAGGGCGATATTAAGAGAGATATTTTGAACTACCTTTCATGTGTGGTCCAGTCGCATAACTGGTTACAATGGTGTTAGTGTTAAATTGTGAGCGGGTCAATACTTTTCTCTCCCTATAAAAAACACCGATATAACACCACTAAAGGTTAAAACAAATAACTCAGACCAGAATGGCGCTAAGTTAAGATGGTTTGTCATCAGATCTATCAACACCTTAGCCCTTATTCTACGCGGAATTGGGTGCTGTAAATATCAGAGTTATAACTGAATCTGGTGTTTGAGGGGTTGAAGAAAAGCGGCGTATCTGGTTGATTTGTTGTTGCGAAACAATGAAAACAACCAAAAGGATACGCCACTGTGAAGAAGAATACCGTTGTTGAACTGAAAGGTCGAG
>JAAGZL010000494.1 GCA_024206335.1 Gammaproteobacteria bacterium | reverse complement strand
TGAAAGCTTTGATGGATGACCTGACTAATCGCTATGAATCGCGATTAATTATTTTTGATCTGCCGGCGCTGTTGGTGAATGATGACGCTTTGGCGTTTACCCCCGATGTCGATAGTACGCTCCTAGTGGTAGAAGACGGTGCAACTACTCCTCAGGAAATTGATCGTTGCTTGCAATTACTGGAAGGAACAAATTTGATTGGTACAGTATTAAATAAGGCAGATTGACGCTTAGTCGCTAACTAACGCTGCAAATTATTATGTATAAATAGTATTTTGGCCTACAGGATAAACCTTTTAATCTGATCCCCGATCCGGATTACCTGTACTTGTCTTCCAAGCACAAGGTTGGTTTAAGCTTGCTCGAATACGGCCTGATGGAAACTGCGGCGGGTTTAACCGTGATTACCGGCGAAGTAGGTGCCGGCACGACAACCTTGATCAGAAAGTTAATGCGGCGAATTGATTACGATGAAATGACCGTTGGCGTTATTAACAATACCGGCACTCTGCACGAAGAACTGATGAGCTGGGTGGCGTCATCATTTAATTTGCCCCACGAAGGTAAAGATAATGTTGCCCTGTTCCGAGATTTTCAGGCCTTTCTGATAGCAGAGTACGCTAAAGGCAAGCGTACAGTGCTGATTGTTGATGAGGCACAGAACCTGGGTGATCGCGCCCTCGAAGATTTGCGCATGTTGACCAATATTAATGCCGACCGCGATCAGTTATTGCAGATTGTATTGGTGGGCCAGCCAGAGTTGCTCGAGTTACTGTCCAAGCCGGAGTTGGCGCAAATTGCTCAGCGTGTATCGGTGGAGTATCACCTTGAGCCACTGGATTATGAAGAGGTAGTAGAGTATATCCGCCACCGCCTCGAAGTGGCCGGGGGTAGCCCGGATATTTTTGATGATTCGGCCATTATGGCAATCTATTATTTTAGCGGTGGTGTTCCCC
>JAAGZL010000493.1 GCA_024206335.1 Gammaproteobacteria bacterium | reverse complement strand
GGTAACTTGACTGCATCAGGTAGTAAAGTGAAAGAGATCATTCAAGGCTGGAGCTCACCAACACCTTGCACCACAAATTGTCCGCCACCGCCACCACCACCGTGCTCTGCAGACTGTCCTATTCAAGCGGAAAGTTATACGGCAATGAGTGGAGTACAAAAAGAACCTACAACAGATGCTGGCGGTGGCCAAAATATTGGTTATATCGACCCAGAAGATTGGATGGCATACCGTGTTGATATTCCTACTTCCGGTAGTTATACCATTAAATATCGTGTTGCCAGTATCTCAGGTGGTTCATTGCAGTTTGAAAAAAGAGGCGGCACCCTTGTCTATGGTGACATCGATATACCTGCAACAGGTGGCTGGCAAAACTGGCAAACCATTAGCCATACGGTAAACCTTAACGCAGGCCTACAAGAAGTTGCTTTAGCCTCACTTGGCGGTGCATGGAATATTAACTGGTTTGAGATAACAGCACAAACATCATTAGACAGTGATAATGACGGCGTTATTGATGAGCAAGACAATTGTCCTAATACCCCGGCG
>JAAGZL010000492.1 GCA_024206335.1 Gammaproteobacteria bacterium | reverse complement strand
TAGGTAATGCGACATTTACCAACAGTACGTTGAATTTAAACCTCTCGCAACCGCTGGAGGTTGGGGGCAATCTATCAGTGGTTAACACGGCAGTATCAGTGCCGTATGCAAACGTAGAGGAGAAGGCTATTTATACGCTTGGTTTAGAAGTAACTGGGATTTTGACGGTTGATGCGACCTCCAGCATTGATGTGAGTGGCAAAGGCTATCCTAGTAATAATAGTTCTAGTGGTTACACCTGGCCGTTGTTTGCAGACACCTCGTATGACAGTGGTAATAGTGCTTGTCACGGAGGGAACCGTTTCAGTGGTGATGCATGTACCTATGGTCGTTATGAGATGGCACGTTTTGCGGGTAGCGCGGGCAGCTACTATGATGCAACCCGTCCGGGCCATGGCGGGGGCATTGTTGAGATATACGCTGGTAGTCTGGTGTTAGAAGGTGCTATTAGTGCGAATGGTCTTGAGGGTCGTTATGCTGGCGGTGCTGGCGGTAGTATCCATATAGAGACAGACAGTCTCAGTGGCAATGGTTGGTTATATGCTGATGGTGGTCGCAATAAGTATAGTAACTCAAATACGACGGCTGGCAGTGGAGGTCGGATCAGTATCTATGCGCGTGACCATAGTGGATTTAGCGGTGCTTATCAAGCTGTTACGGGTGATAACAGCAGCTACTATGGTGGAGCGGGCACGGTTTATGTGCAAAATCCTGATGAGGTTTACGGGCATCTTCTGATTGATAACGATGGTCGTACTGCACCGAGTAACAGCACGCCTATTCGTAATGTGGGGCGTCGAGTCATTACGGCTGTGGATGAGGTAGAGTCTGGTATTTGGCGTATAGAAGTTGAAGGTGCGCCTTGGGAGGCGAGCAATGCGACCTATGACTATGGCATTTATGGTATCGATGTTGATTTGGACGCATCCGAAGAGGCTGGTACGCACTACACCATAGTGAGTAACACCACAAACACTGTCACCCTACACACTACAGATGATTTGAGTGCTGTAATGGGTAATGAGCTGGTGGGTGTGCATACGTTTGAGACGGTAACAATTGATGGTGGCGCCTCGGCTGATTTTGGTAATGACAAGCTGGTTGTGTTGGATGTAGCCAACTCAACGATTGAGGCAGGTGGTAGAGTAACTGCAGGTTGGGTATCGCAGGAGTTCCTTGAATCTGCATTGAGTGGTGATGGTAATATAGTATTAACGAAGCCGTTGACGGTTAGCGCTTTGACGATCAGTGATACCGCCAATGCTACCTTGACAGGGCCTGAGTTGACAGTGATAGGTAATGCGACATTTACCAACAGTACGTTGAATTTAAACCTCTCGCAACCGCTGGTGGTTGGGGGCAATCTATCAGTGGTTAACACGGCAGTATCAGTGCCGTATGCAAACGTAGAGGCGAAGGCTATTTATACGCTTGGTTTAGAAGTAACTGGGATTTTGACGGTTGATGCGACCTCCAGCATTGATGTGAGTGGCAAAGGCTATCCTAGTAATGGTTCTAGTGGTTACACCTGGCCGTTGTTTATGGACACCTCGCATGACAGTGGTAATAGTGCTTGTCACGGAGGGAACCGTTTCAGTGGTGATGCATGTAC
>JAAGZL010000491.1 GCA_024206335.1 Gammaproteobacteria bacterium | reverse complement strand
GTGTCAGACAGGTGTGCCGTGGCCTGAGATATGCTGTCAACGAGCTTTTGTGAGGATATAGGCTTGGTGAGAAAGTGCCTTATCCCAACCTCCCGGCACTCTCTACGGGCCTCAAGAGTGGCGTTTGCCGTAAGCATGATAAACGGAACTGTTTCTTCACTGGCATGGGCGAAACGGTACATTTTATAGGCCTCGATACCACTAATAATGGGCATCTGCATATCGGTGATCACCAGGTCGAATTTCTCATCTTCTATGGCATCCAGTAGTTCCTGACCATTTGCCACCTCTCTGTGAGAGTGGCCTTTGCGATCTAGGATTCGTCCGATCACCATGCGATTTGTTGGGTTATCTTCTGCCACCAGAATTCGGTATTTACGTTGGGTCTGGTGCTCACTGATGAAATGCTCTGCAAGGCTGATGATGTCATCACCTTCAAACTGTGGGGTGTGTGAGGCATGTAATGCGTTGAATAGCAGCGCTTTATCCAGTGGTTCTGTGAAGGTGTATAGTTGATTGACCCCTGTCTCTATAGTTGGGATTGGTTGGTGGGTGTGCCGTGACAATAGAATATTGATACTTGGGAGTGAAAGCTCTTTGCCGATGGACTCAATAAATGCAGGGATTTCACCTGCCACCTCCAAGTGGTCAATGATCAGTACTTCAAAGGGTGCGTTGTGAGCTGTAGCATCCATCAGTAGCCTGATTGTGTCCCGTGTGTTGGCTACATTTTGATAGGGTACATCCCATCCGTGCAGGGCACTCGCAATCCCGGTTATTGTTTTTGGCTCTGGTGTTAGTCTTAGCACTTTACAGTTTTGTAGAACTGCAACATCCAGGTCATTTGTGCTATCTGTCTGGCGTTCAAATTCAATATCAAACCAGAAGGTGGTTCCAATATTTGGTGTGCTCTGAATGCCGATGCGTCCACCCATTAGTTCAACCAGTTGTTTGGTAATGGCGGTACCTAGACCGGTCCCACCAAATTGGCGTGTGGTGCTTTCATCTGCTTGGGAGAACTTGTCGAATATCCGCTCCTGTACTTCTTCCGGTATACCGATCCCTGTATCGACAACCTCAAAGCGGATCAGTACGTTATTACTGTCTTTGCGTTTAACATGGCACCGAAGCTCAATCGAGCCTTTTTCGGTGAATTTAATTGCGTTGCTAATCAAATTGTTCAGTATCTGTCTGAAATGGAAGGGGTCACCGATTAGCTTGTATGGAGTGTCCAGGCCAATATGGCAAGTGAGATTTAGACCTTTCACTGTGGCCTGATTTGTGAAGACTTTAACCGTTGTGTGTAGCAGGCTGTGCAGGTCAAAGTTGGTATTCTCAAGGTCAAGCTTTCCGGCCTC
>JAAGZL010000490.1 GCA_024206335.1 Gammaproteobacteria bacterium | reverse complement strand
CTAGATCGAAGAGGTTAAATGTCAGTGGAAATGTTGGGTTTTGTTTCAAATTGTAAATTTGGTTCTATCTGTATAGTTCCAGGCAATTTAGTCTTTCAAAGGTTTTACGGTAGAACATATCAGACCGTTAGCCTGGCACTAGTATTGTAATCGGTTGGTGATTTTTGTAATGATTCCAAGCCTCATTCACTTTATAAACATCGGCTCGCGTCCTTTTTCTTTTGTACATTTTCTTGCTGTATACAGCGCCTGGAAGGTAAATAAGCCGGCAGAGATTTATTTTCATTATACCGAGGAACCTCAAGGGGACTGGTGGGACAGGGCAAAGGTCATGTGCACCATGAACAAAGTCAAGAGAGTTAATGAGATATTCGGCAACCCCATAGAAAACCCTGCCCACATGGCAGATGTTATCCGTTTACAGATGCTTGACGAACTGGGCGGTATTTATCTCGATCTTGACGTGGTTTGCCTCAATTCATTTGCGCCTTTGTATCAACATTCTTTTGTGATGGGGATGGAGCCAGGTTCTGGTCTGTGCAATGCGGTGCTGCTCTCTGAGCCGGGGTCAGCCTTTCTACGGCGATGGCGGGAGGAATACCGGACCTTTGATACCCGGCGCTGGAATTATCATTCGGTCATATTGCCCTGGAAGCTGGCGAGGCTATATCCTGAAGAGATTCATGTGATGGATAAATACAGTTTTTTCTATCCACTTCCAGACGATCCTGTCCACCGTTATCTTTGGGGGCAGCGTCCATCGCTTGTTGATCTATCCGAGCGCCTGATGAAAAATCTAATCCGGTACGGCATTTATCGGCTGGGCCGTAGAAACGATCCAGTGAAGCTGGCACTTTATAGCACCTTCCATGCT
>JAAGZL010000489.1 GCA_024206335.1 Gammaproteobacteria bacterium | reverse complement strand
CCGGAGAATTATCCATCACCTCGACCGGTGCTGTTGAGGGAACTACGGGGTACGGCATTTATGCCCGCAGCGATGGCACGAACCTGACAATCGACACGAAGGCCGCGGTTACCGGGGGTGAGGACGCCATTAATGCCTATAACAAAGGCAACGGAGCATTATCCATCACCACGAGCGGTGCGGTTAAGGGAACTAATGGGAACGCCATTGTTGCCGCCAACTCCCGCTACGGCACGGACCTGAAGATCGACGCGAAGGCCGAGGTGACTGGCGGAGATCACGGCATTTTGGCCATCAACGATGGCACCGGCGTGACTACTATAACTACCAGCGGTGCAGTAACAGGTGCAACAGGTATTACCATTGGAGTTGGAGCCTCTGGAAGCCGTGCCAACAACGCCGCTGCTTTAATTAACAGTAATGCACCGATTACCGGTACCGCCGGTTTTGCCATTAATCTGCAAGGTGATGGTAATGATGTGGTTACTCTTGGTCCCGACTCGGTGATCACAGGCAGTATAGACTTTGGTAACGGCAATGATGGCAATGGCGGGACCAATGCCAATGACATCGATACCCTGAACGTACTGGCCGGCTTTAATGGGGTGATCAACT
>JAAGZL010000488.1 GCA_024206335.1 Gammaproteobacteria bacterium | reverse complement strand
AGGGCCTTGGCAGCACCGGTGGTGGTGAGGATGATGTTGTTCATGATGCTGCGGTTCTTACGGATATCCTTGGCGCCGGCCTTGGGTACGGCGTCCAACACCTTCTGGCTGCCGGTGGCGGCGTGGATGGTAACCATGGAGGCGGAGAGTATGTGGTCAGATCCTATGGCGTCCAGCATCGGCTTCATCATGAATGAGAGGCAGGTGGTGGTGCAGGATGCGGCAGAGAGCAGGTTGTGGCGGCTGGGATCGAAGTCGCTGCCGTTGATGCCCATCACGGTGGTGATGGCGTCGTCTGGCATCACCAGCCCCTGGTTCTTGATCTTGAACGGGGCGGACAGGACAACCTTCTCGGCGCCGGCCTCCAGATGTCCGCGCAGGGAGCCCTTGGGGTCATCACCTGCCACCGTGGGGTCGGTATAGGCGCCGGTGGTGTCGCATACCAGGCGTACGCCATTTTCACCCCAGGCGATCTCTCTGGGATTGCGGTCGCTGCGCAGTACCTTGACCGGTATTCCATCTACGGTCATGGTGCCGTCTGCTTCGTTCAGGTTTTCAATCACCGAACGTGGTGCGTTGAAACCATACAGGAAGTTGGTCAGGCGTCCGAAGCTGCTGTCCTTCTCCATTACCTGGGCAATATCAGATAGGCCCTGACCGGCGTCACGTCCCAGGTTGATGACGATCTCGGAAAAGGATTTACGGGCGATATGGTGCCAAAGTGACAGTTTGCCGATTCGACCCATGCCGTTGATGCCTAGCTTTAAGGCGCTGGTTTCAGTTCCCATCCTGCTGATTTCTCCTGTAAAAAGGATGATTTGATAGTTCGATTAAGGCTAAGCCATGGATTT
>JAAGZL010000487.1 GCA_024206335.1 Gammaproteobacteria bacterium | reverse complement strand
TACAGTATCGCATATCAGCACAAGACTTTACTAGATTATCAATCTGGACAGATGATAATGTCGAAGCCATCAAACGCAAGCCCTACAAATTATCTGATGATGATCGAGTAACTATACATGAATATGTAACAGGGGAATGAAATGAAAATATCAACAAGTAAAGAACGTGAAGCACAGAAACAACCCACCCCACCCGAGCCGTACCAGCATCCGAAGGCTATCAAGGGCCATGTTTATATGATGACGCAAAAAGGCGAGGGGTTTGGTGACAAGTATTTCGCTGTGCACGATTACCCCGATGGAAACATTTTGCTTTATAGCATAGATTATGGGTGGATATGGGACGATTCCAGCACCTTCGGTTCTAACACTGAATGGAAGGACATCACCAGCAAGGTTTACCTCAACACTGATGAATTGGGAAGATGAATCATGAGTGTACACGTATTCTCTCTGTACATTATTAATGAACAACAGGAGAAATAAAATGAACGACAAAGAAACGATTGAAGTATTCGAAACGCAGATCAAGGAATTACAGGCGAAGATCGACGCTATCAAAGAG
>JAAGZL010000486.1 GCA_024206335.1 Gammaproteobacteria bacterium | reverse complement strand
GTGGCAACTTCAATACGTCAGGTTTCCAGAAGTATGAAGGTAATGTAACGCTTGGTAGTGATACCGAGCTTGGTGCAACAACCGTGGAGTTCGCTGATGGTGTGACTGGTAACAGCCATAACCTGACACTTTCGCCAACAAGTAGCTTGATTGAGCTTGATGGAATCCAGCTCTCTGGTGTTAACGAATTGACTATTGGTGGTGACCTTGCACTTGCCGGTAACCTTGATGCACAAAATATCGACATTCAGGGCAATACGACATTGCTTGGTGATGCGAATCTGACCGCAACTGGAACAGCCTCGGGTGATTGGAGCACGGCATCACTCACGAATACCGTCGTGACTTCTGGATCTGCAATGAAATTAACGCTCTCTCCAGATGGTCGGCATGCGTATATTGCCGACGACAACGAGGGTATGCAGGTTGTTGATTTGCAACACCCGTCTGGCCCAGCTATCGTTGGCAACTTCGACAGTGGGGTAGGAAATGCATTGGACGTAGTCGCTAATGCTACGCACGCGTTTGTTTCGCATTTGATGGGTGATCTTCACATTGTCGACGTTTCAAACCCGTCTTCCCCACAGTCAGTTGGCAATGTATCGCTTCCTGATATGGGGCTTCAGTTTGGGGGGACGCCGTTTGGGTTGTCGCTGCATGGTGATGCTCTTTATGTTGCTGATGGTGCCGCTGGGATCCACCATGTTGATGTGTCAGACTCGGCGAATCCCTCGGTGTCAGAGACTTTTGGCACCGGGGCTACGTTCTTTGGTGTGACCGTAGCCGGTGGGTACACCTTTGCAGCAACGAGTGCAGGCCTCAAAGTCTATGACGGCGCTCGCACCAATGTCGCAACGGCTTCTTTGTCGGGGAATGGGGATGCCAGGTCAGTGGTCGTATCTGCTGATGTTCAAACAGCATTCGTTGCAAATTTCAACGGTGGGCTAGATATCTTTGATATTTCAACACCCTCAAGTCCACAACTGCTCGATAGTTATTCGACCGCTGGTCTCGGGCATGACGTTGCACTATCGAGTGATGAGTCGCTCGCCTTTGTGGCCGACGGTCCAAACGGGAAATTAGTCCTGGATGTATCAGATACATCCAACATCAACTTCGTTGGAAGCCATGCAACCACTGGAAGTGATACCAACGGAAACGTGTACGATGTGGCTGTAGCGTCTGGTGATGCCGCAACATTTACCGTGACCAATAAATCTGAGAACGATCCTGGGAAAGCGGGTCTGGATATATTCAGTTCGGTAACGCAGGGCATTATGTTTGGCGGCACCGTTGATGGTGGCCACGCCCTGTCGACCAACGGCACCACGTCGTTTGCCGGTGTTGTTGGTGGGACCGACTCTCTCGCGAGCCTGACGACAGTTGGTGATACCGTATCGGTTGGTGGTGATGTCACAACAGTTGGTAATCAAAGTTTTGGTGGCGAGGCCACCATTGCAGGAGATACAACCTTTACTGGGGATGATGTTTCAATTTCCGGTCTGGAGGGTGGTGGGTTCAATGTCGACTTCAGTGCGACTACAACCACGATTGATGCCAACTCCTACTCAGTTGCCAATGTTGCAGATCTGACTGTCTCGGGTGACGTAGGGCTCAACGGCACGATCGCAACAACTGGGAATCAGTCGTACGGTGGTGATGTTGGTTTGCTCGGCAACACAACTTTAACGGCTGGCAGTGGTGCAATCAGTCTTGGTGCAGACGGTGAGGT
>JAAGZL010000485.1 GCA_024206335.1 Gammaproteobacteria bacterium | reverse complement strand
TGATGACTTTGGCGGTAATTTAACTAATGGTCTTGGTGCTATTGTTGGCGCAAGCGGTAAACAAGAGCCTGGCACAGTAACTGAAGGCTGGCCTGATTTGAATGGTTTTATTGAAACTAGTGCGAATGAGGGTTATTTGTTTACCAACTGGGAATATTTCCCAGGTGGTATGAGCCGCATGAAGTTAAACAAAGATGCCCAAACCGGTGTTTGGTCTGTTGATAATACAGACGTGTCGATGCTTGATTTTGGTACCTATGGCACAGTTGCTAACTGTTTTGGCTCAGTCACCCCGTGGAACACGCCATTAACCTCAGAAGAATGGGGTAACAACGGTGATGCAAGTTGGTCATGGAATGATCCTGCTGATACCACCAACTACTCTCGCGATGAATTAGCTAAATTCATCAATGCGGGTATCAGCAACGCTACGGAAGCAACACTATTTCCTAATACCTATCGCTACCACTATATTGTTGAAATTACTGACCCAGCAGGCGCAGCTACACCTGTTAAACGTTATGCGCTAGGTCGTTTTGAACATGAAAATGCGGTCGTAATGCCAGATCAAAAAACCGTCTATCTATCACAAGATAGCACTAACGGCGTTTTTTATAAATTTGTTGCAGATACTGCCGGTGATTTAAGTGCTGGTACTTTATATGGCGCAAAATTAACTCAAGATGCAGGCAGCACTGAACCAGCGGTAACCGGTTTTGACATTACGTGGATAGCGCTAGCCAGCGGTGATGAAGCAACCATTGAAGGCTGGATTGCAGAATATGATGCTATCGACACCGATAGCTATGTTGAAGGTCGCAGTAATTACCTAACTGACGCTGATGCCATTGCTTGGGCTGCGGGTCAGGCAACTTATGGTGTAGCCGATACGCAATCTACTGCAGCGGTAACAGACGGTTATGAAGGACCCGAAACTTACCCAAGTACTGTGACTGCCGGTAAAGCCATGGACGATCGTATT
>JAAGZL010000484.1 GCA_024206335.1 Gammaproteobacteria bacterium | reverse complement strand
ATTTAATTAACTCTCTAAACTCTTTTCTCATTGCAATTAGTTCTTCACAAGTCCATTTTTTTACTTTAGATGTAGTAACCTCAGCAATTATCTCTTTTGCTTTTTCTTCACCAAATCTTTTCACTAATCCTGCGTCATATCCTTTTGTTGTTTTATCGCCTGATTTGTTTGCAGATAAAACACTATTACACCTGAAGTTACATTGAAGATAAGTGTTCAACCTACTGTATCTATGCTCTGAAAATGCGCCTCTTGATGAATAATGACCACAACAAAAAGTTAAATGTGTAGCCTCGCATGATATACAATAAGGCTTTATGCCTCGCTCTTGAAACCATAACTTCTCCTCTAGCACTCTCATTTTATTAAAAGCCGTTTGAGTTAGTGCGTGTTGATGCCTTAAATCATTATTTTTATAGGCTTTCTTTTCGTTAGCTATTTTTTTCTTTTCAATCTTTCTCGTTTTCTTAACTAGTTGATCTGTTCTTTCAGTTGCGTATAGATACAAATGGTCTTTACTACAAAAGTTTCCTGCTGGTACACTTACCATTGAGTTAGCAGGAAAATACTTTTTACAATAAGTACAGCGTTTTTTACT
>JAAGZL010000483.1 GCA_024206335.1 Gammaproteobacteria bacterium | reverse complement strand
GGTTGCCGTGATCTCCGGTGTCTGTGCGAACGGCCTCTCCACTGTGGTGCCCGCAAAGAACCATGAAGATGTTCTCATGCTTCTTGACGAACTTCTGCCAGATCTGCTCGCCGGTGTTGCCTTTGGCCTTCACTCCACCCCCAGTGTTTCTTGATTTTTTTGGATTCAGATAGGCGTGCGTCAGGACAATGACACGGTGGTCAGGGTGCTTCGAGACGATTTTGTTTGCCCAATCCAGCACGTCATCACGCGGTTTGCATTCGAGGGAAACAATCAGGAATTTCATCCCTGCTGCCTCGAAGTGGTACCAGGAATTGTCATGGCGATTCGGATCAAAAGTACCGCCAAACTCGCGTCGTTTTGTGAACTTCTCACGAGGAAAGTAGGTGTTGAAATGCGTGGTCCGGTTGACACCGATATTGCCGCCATACTTATTGTCTGCCTTCTCAAAACCCATGTCATGGTTTCCCAAGCACATGCAGTAGGGCACTTTTCCGTCTAATACAGACATTGCTTCCTTTGCGATGGCCCATTCCTCCGGGGCGTCAGCCTGAACGATATCTCCTTCGTGGACGAGAAATGCAATATTGAGTCGCTTCTGATTGTCGCGGACCCATTCCGTTTGCGCAAAGAAGTAACGCCGTAAGTCGCCATTGCCCCACTTGGCGGATAGCTTGAGTCGGGTGTCGCAGTAGAACTGGGTGTCAGGTAAAACTGCGATGGTAAAAGGTTCCGTTGTCTGGTGCTTCGTTGCCTTCTGCATCTGCGCAGCAAGTGCATCATCCGCTATCAAGAGTAGCGGCGCGCAGCATAGCAAGGCTGTAATCATAAGGGACTGGATTGTTAGTTGATGCTTCATCGTAAGCTCATTCCCCTGGTGATCTCGCGGGACCGTTTTTCCGTATTGCGTATCCATTTTCAAGATGTCCGAGCCAGATATATGTCGCCTCGACATCTTCTTTTGGGCCTTCCTCGTAATGGATAAACCATTTGTTTGGTTGGCTACCACCGAACGCCGCTGGACCCGAGGTTAATAGCAGGCGCTTCACCAACTCGGGCCACTGATTTGGCATGTTGTCGTGTACCTGCCAATTTCCATTCGCTGGTGAGGCAAAACTGTAGTGGTAAGGCACAAAAAACTTCCCACGCTTCCAATCATTTACACCCTGACGAATATGAATATACGGTGTGTCATGCTCGTCGATAACGATACGTGTTGGTGCAGTAAACTCCTCACCACTGTCCAGAAACATGGCGTGCCTGTCTGCAAGGGTCTTGTTCACCGGCAGATCGGACATTGGCGTCCCGTCAGCGGCAATCCACCGGCCCTCAGACGTGCGCTTGGCGTAATACAAATTGTAACGATAGACGGCTTCGTGCATGCCCTGGTACTTGCGATTGTTACCGCGCGGATCATCATCCTTGTACACCCAGAAACAGTGGACCGATTTGTAATCAGCGCCAGGAACAAATGCATTGTATGAGCATGCTTTCTTGTCCGGGAAATTGCGTCGCATCTCAACCACAGGCTGCGGCTCACTCCAAGACTGCCCATTGTCATTGCTTATCCGCATCGACCAGGGCTCCTTATGTCCGCCAGCCCGATAGAAAAGATACATGCTGCCGTCTGCCATGCGCATCGATTGCGAATACGTGGCACGCGGCGTCGGGCTGGGCATATCTTCCCACTGGGTGATGTCGTAAGGAGCAGCCGACCGAACGTGTTTCATCGCCTTGTTATGACAGCCGAAGAAGACATGCAAATGTCCTTTCGAGTCGATGGTGATTGAGGGGTTCCCATGGGTATCCTCACCCAGTCCGCTGTCCGATGCCCTCACAGGCCCGGTCCATGAATGCTTGCTGATGTCATATGCGTCAACGATTGGACGGCCCTGACCATCCTGGTGCGCAGTGAAAACAACGCCTTTCTCCAACACAGCGTGAGGAGCGATGTAGTTGTTATAAAAAGTCTTGTAAGGCTTTCCCTCCCGTTGGACAGAGGCAAAAGCATCCTTGATGCTTGGCCCGGCAGTCTCTTTCTCTACGGCATGACATACAAGAGAACTAAGGAAAAACACTAATGGACAGACCGAGTTGAAGAGTGATTTCTGCACACGTTTCATCATCAATAGATCTACTTCTCTGCAGCGTTTTGAATTCTCAACGCAAGGGAAAAGAGTACACAATGCGATCCGGGCGTTGTGAAAACAAGTGGATCGCATTGTGTTTGGAAGGTCGCTTTTGATGATTCTTACAGCCTGAGCAGTGGCATACAACAAGGCTAGGGGCTCAGGGGTGAGCCATCGGCCTTGTTGGCAATTGCATTCCAGACCCCGATATCGATTGTTTCATTCAAGAACTGTGCTGCGCCATCTGCGTAGGCGACAGACAGGCCGCCTGGGTGGAAGGAATACGGTGATGACGATGCCTTGCCCTTGTCGGCTTGAACCGTGTTGGGGCCGTTGGCCATCAAGGTCAAAGCACCATAGTTATTGCCCTTGAAGTCCCAATACCAGTCAGTGTTCGTCGGAGGCACGTTCCTGGTTAGGCATTTGGTGAATCCTCCCTGTAGCGGATCATAATCGGTGGGCGTGTAGCCCAGTTTTTCACAAAGCAACACCGTCTTTGAGAGCCCATCAGTCACGTCCTTCTCTTTGCAACCACCCGCGTTGGCGTCGGCCTCAACACCATAAAATATGCCATCGTCTTTGTTGCCGTGGGCCGTTCTAAAGCAATGCCAGTTGGTCAGCCCCGCTGCACCGCCGTAGTGCGTAATTCCACCAAAAATACTTGTAATGTTTTGCACCGGATTGGTCGGGCAGGCAGCAAATGCAAAGGCAGTTTGAATGACTGCCTTGTTCGGTACTTTTGATGGATCCTTGCTCACATCCAGTTCTGCATACTCAGTTGCATGCTCCATAAAGGGCAGGATCTCGATGATCCACGAGCGGGTGTCAGAGTACCACGGGTTGTAGCCTGCCGGGGCGCTACCATTACCACAGCTAAAGTATTTACTGGGGTCACTGGCTGATAACTGGTGCTTCTGCCCAGGTGGAAAAGCATTTTTACTATCCAGGTAGTTGTGACATGCGAGGGCTTGCTGCTTGATATTCGCCTGGCAGGATATCCGCCGGGCTGATTCTCGTGCCTGCTGCACCGCCGGTAACAGCAGGCCGACCAAGACACCAATAATGGCAATCACCACCAAGAGTTCAATTAATGTAAAGGCAGCAGGCACTGAACTCGAGTGCCACGTCTGGCTGTTAAAAATACTCCTGCGACCGTCAGTTCGGTTTCCTGTCGAGGTACTCATGCTTAAGTTCCTTTTTAGTGAGACAATAAATTCAAGAAGACAATAAGAATTATGTTTGTTAACGCTGAATCTCAAAGTCAAAGTGGTTCTCTTCATCAGCCACCACGGTGGCCCGCCAGGGTGAGCGATTGGCGGATAAAAACTGCTGTGGAATTTTGGACTGAGTGGCAACTGGTTGCTCCAACCGCATCACGATCTCTCCATCGATTAGTTCTTCCGTCATTGTTGGAATAGGATCAGGCTTGGACAGGTAGACAATGTGCTGCCCCGGCGTAAGCCCACGGTGGCGGCCCGGACCCCGGAGGCTGTAACTGCCGTCATCCTGCATCACGCCCGTTGACATCGAGACACTCTGGCCCTTCGATCTATCGAGTGCAAAGTGAATCTGAGCAATAAAGAATGGCTTGCTGGAAAAAAACACAGACCCGG
>JAAGZL010000482.1 GCA_024206335.1 Gammaproteobacteria bacterium | reverse complement strand
ATATTCCTAATACGGTTGCTAAAGCCTGTGCCTCTGCCGCTGACTTGGGTGTGTGGATGGTCAACTTGCATACCAGCGGCGGTCGAAAAATGATGGAGGCAGCCGCGAATCAACTGCAAGGCTATGGAAAAGATGCACCACTGCTTACTGGAGTAACTGTACTGACTAGCATGAGCATTGATGAGATGCATGAAACCGGTATTGAAGGCTCTATAGAACAGCGCGTTCTATCTTTGGCAAAGCTTGCTGAAAATTGTGGACTTGATGGTGTTGTTTGCTCTGCACTTGAAGCAAGCACTTTACGTAAAACAATTGCAGATAACTTTTTGTTGGTGACACCAGGTATCAGACCAGCTGGTTCAGCAGTGGGCGACCAACATAGGATTATGACGCCTGTTGATGCATTATCTGCTGGTTCAGATTATTTAGTCATCGGACGGCCCGTGACTCAGGCTGGCGAACCTCTTAAAGTGATGTGCGAGATAGCTGATTCTATTGATTTGTGGTTGGCAGACCAATCGTGAACAGGTAGTCTGGCTGTGTTGCAAGGATGCAATGTGAATTTATCAAGGAGGAACGACCTATGTTTGGCAATATATTTAGTAAACAATTTAATTCAATACTTAACTATTCTTTTCTTATTTTAATTTCTATGAGTTCTGCTGGTGTATTTTCTGGTGCAATTTATGCTGCTGAAAAGTCAGCTCAAAGTTCACAACAAATCGCTACCTTAACCGTTAATATCAACAAAGCTTCAGCTGAGGAGATATCAGATGT
>JAAGZL010000040.1 GCA_024206335.1 Gammaproteobacteria bacterium | reverse complement strand
TTTTAGCCTATGTTTAGAGGTAAATAACAGCCTTCCGCTTACTGCATTATTTAAAGCTAAAACAAGGAATAATACTCATTTTGGCGATATATCATGTGCTTAAGGTGAAAATCGCCACATCAAATTAAGGTCACACCCAATAAAATGGGCTCCGAAAATAAATATACGCCACGTGTTGGACAGATTTTTTTCACCTTTCATACCCAACTTGCAAGCCATTAGATGCACGTAAAATAAAGTACAGCCGAAATACAAGATAGCTGGTGCAATAGACATCAAAACTATATCGCTGTACGGGGTATTTGTGAACTTCGCAATAAGAAACGCACCAGCTCCCATTATCGGCGGCATTATTTGACCGCCCGTAGATGCTGCCGCTTCAATACCTGCTGCTTGCTCGGGTTTATATCCCAATTTTTTCATCATAGGAATAGTTACAACACCGGAGGTAGCAGTATTCGCAATAGAAGAACCTGAAATGCTACCAAGAGCGGCCGATGCAATCACGCTGGCTTTTGCTGGACCACCGCGGTATTTACCGACGGCCGCATTAGCAAGATCAATAAAATACCGTCCCGCCCCACTGACTTCTAGAAATGCGCCAAATAAAACAAAAATAAAGACAGTACCTGCAGCAATGCCAAGTGCAGGTCCAAAAATTCCAGATGCCGTGTAGACTTGATAGCGAATCAGGCGTTCAAGACTAAATCCACGATTAGCAATGGCGTCAGGTAATACCGAACCATACAGCGTATAACAGATAAAGCAAAGGCCTATCATCGCCATTACCATACCCACTGAGCGGCGAGCGGCTTCTAACAGTAGAACCATAATCAGTGAGCCGGCAATAAAATCCTGCGTTGCCAAACCATAAAGCATGTGGTCAATTTGATTGTAATCAAATGCGATGATGTTATAGCCCACCCATACACAGAGCGCAGCTAAAAATACATCAATGCTACGCCCATACGTATAGTACCTGCTGCTTTGATTGGCAATGAAGGGATAACGTAAAAACACAAGCACCAACACCCAGCTCAAATGCATTGGTCGAAAATACGTTGATGGAATTTCAGATGTTAACCCCTGCCATAACTGTAATCCAGAAAGGCTTAATGCCAATAAAAATGTTAGCTTCAATATCCTTTCGTGAATAGTATTTGCTAAGGTCATTGGTTTTCCATCTGCTCATTAAAATAACGCTGAGAACCTGGGTGTAACGGAACAAGTGCTAGTAGTTTTTTTGTATCTACAGTCATGGAATTTAGTACAGGATTTGATGAACTGAGTAGATCAATATTATCAAAAACCACCTTTGTCATCGTGTAGGCTAATTCATCATCCATGTTTTTGTTGACAACCAAGACATTCCATACGGCCAAAAGCGGTGTTTCAGGTACCCTCTGATATACATCCGGCGGCAGTACATAGCTGACGTAAGCTGGATAACGATTTTCAATTATCGAAACTTGCTGATCGCTAAAACTAAGTAGTCGTATGTCACGGGTATATGCCAGTTCAATAATTGCCGATACCCCTGCCCCGCCAACAATAAAACCTGCAGAGATTTTCCCGTCACGAATCGCATTGGCTGTTTCTGTATAGTTGAGGTACTGAACATCCATATCCGCCGTATCTACTTCCAAGGCATCCAATATGTTGATAGCAGTAATCATGGTACCTGAGCCAGCGCCACCTAAAGACACCTTATGCCCTCTTAAATCCTCAAGGGTTTCAATACCACTATCTGCACGCGTAACAACTTGCACCACGTTAGGGTATGCAGCAAACAAAACATTGATTGGCAGCTCGTAGGGGAAGCGGCCCTCCCCTAAATAGGCATCTACTGCCACATTCCCCTGTGTAATACCTACCTCGCCTTCTCCAATAGCCACTTGAATAACATTTGCCAGTGAGCCACCGGTGACCTCTGCCTTCATATTGAAGTCGATCAAGGTCTTTGACCAGAGGGACGACATCGCCCCGCCAATTGGATAGTAAAGGCCACTGGGATTGCCTGTAGCAAAAGATAAAGTTTTTGAGAAACCATGCGGAGAATATAAAGCAGCTATAAAACCTAGGCCAAGAAAAACAACACCTAATCTACTTTTCATATTAATTGCTAAACAAATCATTTTATGGAGCTTCTGTTTGTGATGAACGTTGTTGACTAACACTCGTTCCTTGCCAATTTTCGTTTTTTAGGCGGTTCTGTGGCTTACCGACATACCAAGTGAAGTCATTTTATTCAG
>JAAGZL010000481.1 GCA_024206335.1 Gammaproteobacteria bacterium | reverse complement strand
GGCGTATGGTTTCATAACTGACTGTGATATTTCTGGCTGCCAATAACTCCTCGATATCACGATAACTGAGAGTGAAACGGAAATACAACCAGACTGTATGGCTTATTATTGGTGCAGGATAGCGATAACCTGAATACATTTGACTATTATTCATACTCAGATTATCTCATAACCTGGAATATCGTCGACAACTTGACAATATCCGATGAAGGGGTCTATCTTTGCTCAGAACGCACGATGTACCGCATTCTGGGAGAACATGAGGAGGTCCGGGAACGGCGCAATCAACTACAACATCCCCAATACAGCAAGCCCGAGCTACTTGCCACAGCTCCCAACCAGGTATGGTCGTGGGATATAACCAAATTGAAAGGGCCTGAAAAATGGAGCTACTTTTACCTGTACGTCATACTCGATATCTTCAGTCGGTACGTTGTCGGCTGGATGGTGGCCGATCGAGAGTCGGGTGTTCTGGCCAAAACACTCATTAGCGAAAGCTGCCAGAAACAATTTATCTCTCGTGACCAACTGACGCTGCATGCCGATCGTGGTCCCAGTATGAAATCGAAACTGGTGGCAAACTTGTTAGCCGATATGGGCATCACCAAAACCCATAGCCGGCCCCACGTCAGTGACGATAACCCGTATTCAGAAGCGCAGTTCAAGACACTGAAATACAGGCCAGGCTTTCCAAAGCGCTTCGGCAGCATTCAGGATGCCAAGCAGTTTTGTCGCACTTTTTTCGTCTGGTACAACCGTGAACACAAGCACTCCGGGATTGCGATGCTGACCCCGGAGTCCGTACACTACAATCGAGCAGGTGTGATCTTACAGACACGACAAGCGGTACTAAACGAAGCGTTTGAGCAAGCATCCCAAACGGTTCAAAGGCAAGCTGCCAGCCACCCTGAAAGTGCCCAGCGCGGCGTGGATCAATCCGCCAAAAGAAACCAACGAATCTGGAGATCAAGAGGCAGCATAAGGACACTAAATTAAATCAGAAAGTGTCTCGTTCCCATTGACATGTTCCGCGGTACCGTTTCGAGAAGTACGTGTTGGTTCATTGAAAGGCAGCTAACTGGGTAACTATTCAGCACCTTCACTGAACAGGCTGGGTAGTTTCCCGTCATAGAGCGCCTTGAGAGCATCGCTAGCGCTGAACTGTTGCTTGCGACAGGTCGATAAATACCCGCGTATTAAACAGAATGTTTCAGCACCCTCCATGG
>JAAGZL010000480.1 GCA_024206335.1 Gammaproteobacteria bacterium | reverse complement strand
CGGGTATATGCTGGTGTTCCTGCGCCCACCAATCTGGTGGTTCCAAAACACTATTTCATATCAGACACCAGGATTTTGATCGGTGAAGATGGAGGGGCGGCCTGATGAGTATGCTGAACTGGATCGATGAGCGTTTTCCTCTCACCAAGGTATGGAACGAGCATCTGGCCGAATATTACGCCCCCAGGAACTTCAACTTCTGGTACTTTATGGGCTCCCTGGCCATGCTGGTGCTGGTGATGCAGATCTTTACCGGCGTCTGGCTGGCCATGAGCTATAAGCCAGATGCGGATCTGGCATTTGGCTCAGTGGAATACATCATGCGTGATGTGGACTGGGGCTGGCTGATTCGCTATATGCACTCCACCGGTGCCTCGGCCTTCTTTATCGTGATCTACCTGCATATGTTCCGCGGGCTGATGTATGGTTCCTACCGGAAGCCGCGTGAGCTGCTCTGGGTCATCGGTGTAGTCGTCTACCTGGTTATGATGGCCACCGCCTTCATGGGGTACCTGCTGCCTTGGGGGCAGATGTCCTACTGGGGCGCCCAGGTGATCGTGAACCTGTTCAGTGCCGTGCCGTTTGTGGGTGAGGAACTGGGTGTGTGGATTCGTGGTGACTATGTGATCTCTGACGTTACCCTGAACCGTTTCTTTGCCCTGCACTTCCTGCTGCCGTTTATCCTGGCGGCCCTGGTGTTCGTGCATATCGTTGCCCTGCATAGGGTAGGTTCCAATAACCCGGATGGTATCGAAATCAAGGAGAACAAGGATGAGAATGGTATACCGAAAGATGGCATACCCTTCCACCCCTACTACTCGGTGAAGGATATTGCCGGTATAGCCGGTTTCCTGTTCCTGTTTGCCGCGGCGCTGTTTTATGCCCCGGAGATGGGTGGTTATTTTATCGAACACCCGAACTTTGAGCCGGCCAATCCGTTGAAGACGCCGGATCATATTGCACCAGTCTGGTATTTTACTCCCTTCTACGCCATCTTGCGTGCGGTCCCATCTATTGCGGGCTCTGCATTCCCTGGCGTGATTGCGATGTTCGGTTCCATTTTGATCATGTTTTTCCTGCCATGGCTGGATCGTAGCCCGGTCAAGTCGGTCCGTTACAAAGGCGGCCTGTATAAGGTCATACTTGGGCTGTTTGTAATCGACTTCATCATGCTGGGTTACCTGGGGGTTAAGCCAACCACGGATCTGTACAAGTTGATGGCGCAGATTGGTACCGCTTATTATTTTGCGTTCTTCCTGTTGATGCCCATATATAGCAAGATGGATAAGACCAAGCCAGTTCCAGAGAGGGTGACCAAATGAAAAAGCTGATTCTTGCATTTCTATTGGCCACGGTGCCCGTCCTTTCTATGGCGGCAGGTGGCGGTGTGCATCTGGATGATGCCGATGTGGATGTAACAGATACTGAGTCCCTGCAGAGGGGCGCCAAGTATTTCGTCAACTACTGTATGGGTTGTCACTCTGCCAAGTACCAGCGTTACAACCGCATGGGACGTGATCTGGGTCTGACCGATGAAGAGGTCAAGGAGAACCTGATGTTCACCACCGAGAATATCGGTGACACCATGACCATCGCCATGAAACCAGCGGATGCTGAGAAGTGGTTCGGTGTTATACCTCCTGATCTGAGTGTGACCGCACGTTCCAGGGGTGTGGATTGGATCTACACCTACCTGCGTAGCTTTTATGTAGATGAGTCCAAGCCTTTTGGTGTCAACAACCTAGTATTCCCGGACGTGGGCATGCCCCATGTGATGTGGGGCATGCAGGGCGTACAGAAGGCCGTGTATAAAGAGGTGGATGGTAAGAAGGTAGTTGAAAGGCTGGAGATTGCCGAGCCTGGTTCCATGAATACGGAGGAGTTTGATGGCGCCATGCGTGATCTTACCGCCTTCCTCAGCTATGTGGGTGAGCCGATCCAGGCCAAGCGCAGGGCCATGGGTAAGTGGGTGCTGCTGTTTATTGGCGTGTTTTTCATCCTGGCCTATCTGCTGAAGAAGGAGTATTGGAAGGATATCCACTGATTATTTTCTTCCGTAAAACATACTAGGGTGCTCAGTTTCGGTTATACTGTGCACCCTTTTTGTTTTTACTAAAGATATTTTTTCGGCGTAGCGCGGGTAGTGCTGGCCGTTTTGGTTACCTGACTGGAGTGGTTTTATGGCTGTTGTTGCAAACAAGAGATCAGTAATGACTTTATATTCTGACCCTCAAAGTCCCTATAGCCATCGGGCGCGTATGGTCCTGGCCGAGAAGAAGATCACGGTTGAGATCAACGATGTGGATCCGCTGAATCTGACGGATGATGTCATGGATCTGAACCCGTACGGAACCCTGCCCACCCTGGTAGATCGTGATCTTACCCTGTATGAATCCAGGATCATCATGGAGTACCTGGACGAGCGTTTCCCCCATCCACCACTGCTGCCGGTAGACCCTGTATCCAAGGCCAGTTCCAGACTGTTTATGTTTCGGGTGGGCCAGGATTGGTACAGCCTGATGGATGCGATACTCGCCGGTGGCAAGGGTGCGGCCAAGGCCCGTAAGGATTTGACCGAAAGTCTGGTCACCACTGCTCCGGTGTTTGCCGCCAAGCCATACTTTATGAGTGAAAATCTGAGCCTGGTTGACTGCAGTCTGGCGCCGTTGCTATGGCGTCTGCCCATATTGGGTGTTGAACTGCCGGCAGCGGCCAGCGCGGTTACCGACTATGCTGAACGCCTGTTTGAGCGCGAATCTTTCCAGGAGAGCCTGACTGAACTCGAACGCGAGATGCGTGAGTAACAGCAGTTCTGGTCGCTGCTATGGAGATGTCATCCAATCGACCTTATCTGGTCCGGGCCTTTTATGAGTGGCTGCTAGATAACGACCAGACCCCACACCTGCTGGTGGAGGTGGCCGGCAGCAGCGTGGAGGTTCCGCAGCAGTTTGTCGAGGATGGTCGGATCACCCTGAATATCAACCCGTCTGCGGTGCGCAATCTGGAGCTGGGTAATGAGTACATCTCATTCAATGCTAGCTTTGGTGGCAAGCCCATGGATGTGCTGTTTCCAGTGGCCTCAGTACTGGGTATCTATGCCCAGGAGAGTGGTAGCGGCATGTTATTCCCAGAAGATGATGCTGCTGAGGATGAAAGTGAGCCGGAGGAGACCCCACCACGGGGACGGCCTTCACTCAAGGTTATCAAATAGCCCGGTTAGACACCCGTTCATCCCGGATGGTTAAATTCCTCAGAGTTGCTGATATATACGCAGTGCATGTCATGCTGGGCGCTGGACTAGCTGCAGGCTGCGCATGCGATTAATGGTGGCCGCCAGCTCCTGTAACCTGGGCATGGCCAGGGTACCCATTATGTAGGGTGTGACAGAGTCCAGCCCCTTGCTTTCCACCAGGAGTAGTAGCTGCCGGAGCGCTTCTATTATCTCCAATTTTTCCTGGGGAGATGTTTTGTAGTAATAGGCTAGCAGATGGCCGATGGCCTGCAACTGGGCCTTGTCCACCAACTGTTCCACCCGGGACAGATCAATCTCCGTTTCGCCATAGCGCAATGCCCTGGTGTCGAAAGGCTGGATCTTCTCCTTGTTGCGTAGCCGTGGACTCAGGCAGGCTCGTTTTAGGATGCGGCTGCCGGTTTGATGAAAAGGCGTGGAGATAGAGTGTTCCTTCTCTCGGGTGCCGGCCAGACCCTTTGCCTCCCGGGTGACGTCCCTGGCTAGATAGTTATCCAGCATCAGTACACGATCTGCAGACTCAAAGAAATCGCCAGAGCCGCCCATTACCAGTACCACCGAAACCCCCTGCTCGCTATAGAGGCTGCGGATCCGTTGCACCAGGGGGGTGATGGGTTCCTTCTCTTTCGCTACCAGGGCCTGCATGCGCTGGTCCCGTATCATGAAGTTGGTGGCCGAGGTATCTTCGTCGATTAGCAGGGTGCGAGTTCCAGTGGCCAGGGTCTCTATGATATTTGCCGCCTGGGATGTACTGCCGCTGGCATTCTGACTGGTGAAGTTGCTGGTGTCCTTGTCCTGGGGCAGGTTATTGATAAACGGGGTTATGTTTACACCGGTAATGGCCCTGCCGTCCTCTGCCCGGATCTTGCCGGCGCTGGGTTCGGTTACCACTAGTTCTCTGCCGTCCTCCCTGACATGGTTGTACACTCCGTACTCGATGGCGTGCAGCAGGGTGGATTTGCCGTGGAATCCGCCCCCTACAATCAGGGTGACTCCCTCGGGTATGCCCAGACCGCGAATTGCCCCCTGGTGCAGAGAGTCTAGTTCCAGGGCTATGGAGTCGGGGGCGACAAACGGTACTGCATCCGGCAGCGGTCGGTCATCTATGCCGCTCTTGCGTGGCAGGATGGAGCCGTCAGCGATGAAGGCCACCAGGCTGTGGGTCTGCAGTTGGTTGCGCAACTGCTGTTGGTCCTCCACCGAATCCACATGGGCCTGGGCTGCTGTTAGTTTGTCATTGATGGAGAGCAGGCTTGTGGCCACCACCTGGGGCAGCTCCTGAAACAGCATCTCCTTGGCCTCAAGCGCCGTGATGGAACGGCCGTTGGCGGGTAGTGCGATCTGAAAGCGCACCTCCAGGGCTCCATTGGTGACCAGCACAGAGTTACGTCGTAGCACCTGCTGGCCGTAGGGCGCTATGGTTATCTCTCCACTGCGACCAGAACCGCGTGTCCCACACACATGTTGCGCTATGGTCCGGGCAAAGGTGCGGCCAAAAAAATCCTCCAGGGCGGTGCGGCGGATGGGGTTGGAGTAGAGGGATTCCGGGATAGCTGCGGTTTCCCGGTCGATCAGGATGCGACAACGGGATGGTTCGGCAAAGGGATCCCCCTGGACATGGTCGACAGATAGGCGGTATCCGGGGAATTGGTACTCACCATGGATGCCCTTGTAGGCCTTGTAGCCGCGACCATCTATGGCATTAAGTAGTGTCTGCAGCCTCTCCATGATTCCCTGTTTTTTTAACCGGTCTATATAGATAACTATATTACAGATGCAGCATGAGTTTTGGTTACGACTCCATATCCCGGTTGACCGCTAGAGGCCCCCAGCCCTGACACACTGGCATTATCTCCATGGTATTGATATTGATATGGGAAGGGATGGAGGTGACCCAGTGGATGATCTCTGCAATATCCTCTGCCACCAGTGGTTTGGTGCCCTGGTAGACACCGTCCGCCTTCGCCTCATCACCCTTCATACGCACGATAGAGAAGTTGGTCTCGGCCATTCCGGGCTCTATATTGGTCACTCGGATCTGTTTGCCCAACAGGTCTGAACGCAGGGCGCGGGAGAACTGTTGTACGAATGACTTGGTGGCGCAGTAGACGTTGCCGCCGGGGTAGGGCCAGTTGCCGGCGGTGGAGCCGATATTGATGATGTGTCCGTTGTTGCGTTGCACCATCCCTGGTAGCACCTCTCTGGTAACCCTGACCAGGCCGGTTACGTTGGTGTTGATCATGGTCTCCCAGTCTTCCAGGCTGGCCGCGTATGCCGGTTCCATCCCCAGGGCCAGACCAGCGTTGTTTACCAGGGTGTGGATCTGGCTGAACTCTGCCGGGAGTTTGGAAAAAAACTGTTCTATTGAGTCGCTGTCTGTGACATCCAGTGCCGCCACATGCACGGGAGAGCTACCCTTAAGCGCATCTGCCAACTGTTGGAGTTTGTCCAGGCTACGGGCAGCAAGGAGCAGGGGACGCCCCGATTCTGCAAACCTACGGGCGCAGGCCTCTCCAAAACCAGATGATGCGCCGGTAATAAATACGACTTGAGACACCTGTTTCCCCTTGTATGGCAGTTATTCAGGTTACCTACTTTATATCAGATATTGCTGGAGTCAAACGGGCTGGGATCTGGTCTTGTGCTATCAATTCCACCCGGCCCAGACCTGGTAGACGCAGGGCAAGGTCGTTTATGTCGATGCCGGCAGATAGACCCAGCAGGTTCAGCTCAACCCCCTCTTCTGCTGCCACCGTTATGCCGACCAGCCCTAAGAGTGACAGCTGCCAGCCGCTGCCACTCGGAGCGCGACCGATGATCTGGCCGTTTACCAGGTAGTCCTTGCCGATGGCGGTGGGTGGCAGATCTAGACCCAGTTCCGGTACTCGGCGCGCGATATAGGCGATAAAGGTGTTGCTGTTGGGCCCAGGCCAGGCGTGGTAAGTGTCTGGATATGGGTACTCCTGCACTGCCTGTTCAATCTGGTCTATAAGCTGTTCAATACCCGCACCACTGCGCTCCAGAAGTAGTTTCGGTTCGGCGTTGAACCAGAGAAAATCTGGTGGCCCTCCCATGCGTTCTGATACCGCAGACCGACCACGATATAGGTTCCATCCTATTACCTGGAACACCTTGTAGTGGGGATCGTTCTTTCTTTTGGTGGCAATCCAGGTGTGGATGCCAAAGGCCCCGCGCCAGTTGTAGGCCCGGGCGCCATAGACCTGCACCAGGGGTGGTGAGTATTCATCTGGCCGTGGTGATTTGCCGCTGCTGGCCAGGCTGGCATCACTCCAATGGGTGGTAAGATCCAGGCTGCCAAAGGCGAGTACAGAGATAGGCCCCAGTAGCAGCACAACTATTGCCCACAGGGTGCGTATCAGGAGGTGGCGCTTTGGTTTGGGTTTTGCCATGTTGTTTGTGACAGGCAGTGCCTGGGTAAGTTGCCGGGCTACGAGTGTTTTTTGGCCTGTATGGCTGATTTGGCCCTTAATTGCTGCTGATGCAGGTAGTCTACCTGTTCTTGAATTACTGATTCGGCAAGGTCAGGATCTTGCTTCTCGATGGCGGCCAGTAGACGTTGGTGCTGATCAATGATTACCCCCCTTTCGCGATGGCGGAAGGAGACCAGGTTGGCTACTGGTTGCAAGGATTCGATTACGGCGTACATCACAAATTTGAGTACACCGTTATTTGTTGCGTCAGCGATGGCTCGGTGCAGGCGTACGTCTGAGGCGCAGAAATCCTCATGTGACAGTTTGCTATGTTGCTGCAACCCAATCTCCATCTGCATCTCCTGCAGATGTTCCTCTCCGCGGTGCTGTGCTGCCAGGCGACAACAGAGACTCTCCAATCCATGACGGGCGGTGGTGATCTCCTGCAGGGTGAACTCCCCCAGTCCCGCCAGTAGGGTCATGGCCCCGGTCAGGCTCTCGCCCAACTCTCCTGGGCTGGGTTTGGTTACAAAGGTGCCGCCGGTTGGGCCGCGCTGGGAACGTACCAGGTTTTGGGCGGCAAGGCGTTTGAGGGCCTCTCTTATGGTGGGTCTGGAGACCTGGAATCTGTCAGCTAGTTCGGTTTCGGAAGGGAGTCGATCCTCTGGTTTGAGGGTGCCGAGTGCTATGGCTTCCCGGATATTGTCAGCTACCTGCTGGGAGAGGCTGGTTGTGTTTAGCGGTTTATAGTCTATACCCAAGAGATTATTCCTGTGTTCAGGGGCTAATGAATACTTTACAAAGGGTTGCGTTCATTATAGCCTATTATTTATTTGTAAGACAAATAGCAGTATATCAAATTCGAACAGAGAGGAAATGACATGTTTAAAGCGCTGGTATTGGATCAAGCAGAAGATAAGAAGACGGTTGCAGAGGTAAAAGAGTTAAGCGTTGATGATCTTCCCAAACAGGAAGTTCTGGTTGCCGTTGAGTATTCGTCCCTCAACTATAAAGACGGCATGGCCGTGACTGGTACCGGTAAAATTATCCGCAATTTTCCTATGGTTCCGGGAATTGATCTGGCAGGTAAGGTGATCGAATCTGATTCGGACAAATACAAGGCTGGTGACAGCGTGATCCTCACCGGCTGGGGTGTGGGTGAACGTTACTGGGGTGGTTATTCCCAGCAGGCCAAGGCCAAGGCTGACTGGCTGGTACCCATGCCGACTGGACTAGACTCCCGCAAGGCCATGATCATAGGCACGGCTGGTTTTACCGCCATGCTCTGTGTCATGACCCTGGAAGAGGCAGGCGTTACACCAGACCAGGGCCCTGTCCTGGTGACAGGTGCCGCAGGTGGGGTAGGAAGTATCGCCGTTACCCTGCTGTCCAAACTGGGTTATGAGGTGGCTGCTGTGACCGGCCGTGAAAATACCCATGAATATCTGAAAGGCCTTGGTGCGAGCCAGATCCTGTCCCGTGAAGAGATGAGTGCTGATACTCGTCCACTGGAATCACAACGTTGGGCCGGTGCCGTGGATACCGTCGGTGGAAATATCCTGGCTCGGGTCTTGGCGGAGATGGACTATAACGGTGCTGTTGCTGCCTGTGGCCTAGCCAGCAGCTTTAAGCTCAACACCACGGTAATGCCGTTTATCCTTCGTAATGTAAGCCTGCGTGGTACTGATTCCGTTAGTTGTCCTCCAGAGCGGCGAGCTCAGGCCTGGCAGCGACTGGCAGCAGATCTGCCAGAGAGTGCCTACGAAACCATCAGTCGTACCGTGGGCCTTGATCAGCTGGTTGAAGTCTCCCAGGAGATCATGGCTGGGCAGGTGCAGGGCAGGGTATTGGTTGATCCAAATCTATAGATTGCTGCTGTCCAGGTAGAATCTGTTCAGGTGGGGTAGCTCTTGTTGATATCTGATGTGGCAAATGGTGGGCTGTTGTCATGGAGTGTGTATGGGTTGCATGGAAGCAGCTGTAAAGGTGTGAGCATACGCTAGAACAGTATTCAGTCTTAGTGCAAGGCTGCAATTGAAGAATCACTATCTTCCCCAAGGATAGCGCCATAGACTAGAGAATATGCTCAACTACGATATGCCACTCTACCGTCCTCCCAGTGAGGGTAGCAACCTGATTATTCAGGCCACTCTGGGTTGCAGCTTCAATCAGTGCTCCTTCTGCTCCATGTACAAATCTAAGGAGTACAAGGCGCGCCCCCTCAGCGATACCTTTGCCGATATCGATCGGGCCGCACTGGGTTGGCCAGAGGCCAGTCGTGTTTTTCTGGCCGACGGTGATGCCCTGGCTCTACCCACACCGGATCTACTGCAGATATTGGAAAGGTTGGCAGTTACCTTCCCAAAATTAACCCGGGTATCCTGCTATGCCACGCCGAGCAATATATTGCGGAAAAAACCGGGAGAGCTCTCCATGCTCCGCCGGGCAGGTCTGAACCTGCTCTATTTTGGCATTGAGACCGGTGATAGGGCGCTGCTTAAAAAGATCACCAAGGGTGCTACCCCAAGAGGTCTCCAGGAGGCCCTGCATAAGGCAAAGGAGGCACGGATCAAGATATCTGCCACCGTTATTTTGGGTCTTGGGGGGAGTGCCCATTGGCAGGCCCACATCGATGGAACGGTGGCGCTATTAAACAGCGCCCCCGTTACCTACCTCTCCACCCTGCAACTGTTTCTGGAGCCGGAGGTGCAGCAAGAGTTTGTCGAGAAATTTGGTGAACCGTTTCACCCTCAGGATGACCGGGCCATACTGCAGGAACAGAAACGGCTCATTGCCGGGCTGAACCCTCCGAACCCAGTCATCTTTCGCTCCAATCACGCCTCTAATGCACTGGCGCTGGCTGGTAACCTCCCAAAGGATTGCAGTCGTCTGCTAGCGCAGATTGATAGTGTGCTTAGTGGGGAGGCCGGAATGCGCCCACGGCATATGCGTGGTCTTTAAGAAATTAGATTAAATCTATAATTCTCAGTTAAATATGTAGTCGTTGTGACTTGGTCGTAGGGACACTATCGGATTCAATACAGCTCTTTTATGCAAGAGCTGACAGTACGCCGCTTGGCATTGATTTTTAGTTTTGGCTGAAAACGGACAAACCGGATCAAAAGGAATTTAGCTCTAACATTCCGGAATGTGCCAATTCTGGCTGTTCATCGAACATGAAAAATCCCGCCAGTGCGAACCATAGTGAAGCAAGATTCTAGAGCCGCCGCCATAACTTCAAGTCCTTGTCATTTGGTTAGATATTCAATATAGTCCGCGATGTTGCAGTGTTCTTGTAGTTTTTTGGCAGTTCCCTTCTCGCAGTTCGTAGTAGATTCTTCTGTGAGTACTCGACAAGCCTCTGCATATATACGTTCAAATTCACCAGAGGTAACAAACATGGCTACAGGTACAGTTAAGTGGTTCAACGACGCAAAAGGCTTCGGCTTCATCTCACCTTCAGACGGCACTAAGGATGTCTTCGTTCACCACAGCGCCATCCAGGGTGGTGGCTTCAAGTCGTTGGCTGAAGGGCAAACCGTATCCTTCGACGTCGAGCAAGGTCAAAAAGGCCCCAGCGCGACCAACGTCGTACCCCAATAAATATGGGTTCAGGGTGTTATTCATCCGGAAAAAGAGCTCCGCCACACGCGGGGCTTTTTTTTCCGCTCTGGTAACAGTGGTGGGTATTCGCGATTACTTAATATGGCGTATGGCAACGTCTCCCATGCGCCAATAACAGCCGTTCATCAAACATGAAAAATCCCGCCTGGGCGAACCATAACGAGGCCTGCGTTAACTATGCTGCTCTATCAGGCTACTGCTTTTTTACGCTTGGAGAATCCGATTAGTCCCAGGAGGCCAGAACCGAATAGCCAGACTGCTGCGGGAAGTTGGACCGAGCTAACCTCAGAGCTTGCGTATGCGTACCCGTCAAATAAGTAAACCGTGCAGACCCCAGCGCACGCGGTATCAGGGTCATCTGAATCCGGGGTGACGTCACCATCGTACGCGACCCAGTTGAGCTAGCCTAGGGCTAAGTACACCATTGGCTTGAGCGCCAAATCACTGAAGCTGTTCCAAGTGTCCTCACTGCCGAGCTTGGCGATGACAGCGTCCCCAGCGCTTACCGCCGCAGAGCAATTACCCCAAAAGGTTGGGGCGTGGTCAATCACGCTTCCGTCGTCGTCCTTGTCCCATATATCATTGAACGACCCAGAAGTATGAAAGGTGATATTGTGCATTTTCCATCAATCAGAAGTGAAGACAGACCAGTTACAACGGCGCTTGATGCTGTGCATATTCCAGTAAGCAAAAATTCCGCTAAGATGAGTATCCGAATTATTATAATATCCTCTGACGAAAACCCGTGTTAGGGCAGCCCGGCTGTCATCCATGATTTATCCAGGACGATCCAAGGTTTTTCGAACCCATCTCACTGTGGGTGTGGCTTGTTCTTTATGAATTGCTTGAACACTAGTGTATATCAATTAATATGACACCCTGTTATCAGTACTAGGTGGCATGAAAACTGCAACAATGCGGCTGAATATAATGGATCATGTTGGGTACTAGGTCTTGGCTGTTTGTTTGAAGAGCACTAGTCCAGAAGGTGTTGATTTCAACCATTGAACTCAAGCCAAAAAAGATCACAATTGGTCACTTAACGGCACAAAGCGGCCTGTTAGGAGTTCCTAATATACCGTCAGATTTCTTTGTACTCAATCCAGCCAGTTTGGAACTTATATACGACAGTAAACGGTTTGGTTGAGTTGAATTTGCTTGAATGAACAATCGGCGCTAGACTCGACGCTCACTCTGAATCGCAGGAAAGCAAACCATGCCCACTATGATCAGAGTAAGAGAATAAAGATAACAAAAGTGGTGAATAAAAATGGAAAAGCAATGGATAGGCTCCCCATACCCTTTGCTATTAGGGGGGGCACTATCATGCAGACAAAAAGTATTCCATGTTGATATCCACGGCATTAAAAAATAATACTTTTCGCTTTCTCCTATGTGACAGCAGTAGCTTTTGCTAACTTCTAATACGTAAAATATTCAAAGGAAAGAATTTAATGACGTTGTATGACATAAAGCCTAAATTTCAAGCGCTATTGAGGCCTCTAGTTAAAGTTCTGGAACGAAATGGCGTAAGTGCAAATCAAGTTACAATTTTGGCCGCGCTAGGTTCGGTGTTGCTAGGTTGTGTTCTTATTATCTATTCTGAAATACACACACTATTTTTGATTCTGCCCATCTGGATGTTTTTGCGCATGGCCCTAAATGCCATAGACGGTATGTTGGCCCGTGAATTTAATCAGAAGAGTAAGCTGGGTGCCTACCTAAATGAGCTTAGTGATGTAGTTGCCGATGCCGCGCTATTCCTGCCCTTCACACTTATCAGTCCATTTACTCCTCTGGCAGTAGTAATAGTCATATTTCTTTCCACGCTCAGTGAGTTTGCTGGTCTTCAAGGAGAAACAATAGGAGCTTCTCGCCGCTATGATGGCCCTTTAGGTAAAAGTGATCGGGCGCTGGTTTTTGGCACTTTAGGTCTTTGGGTGGGGTTAGGAGGAGTAATGCCAAGCTGGTTATTTTGGCTGATGCCCATCTTAGCAGTACTCATTTGTATAACAATTATCAATCGAGTTATGCGAGCGCTTAAAGAAGCCAATGAACAACCAATATCAGACCAGTTGAGTTGAGTTGAGTGTATGAGATTTAAATATTTTCTAAGTATTTATGTACAAATCACAGAACGTATGGAATTGCGGTTCTTCAATTAAATCATAGGATTGATAAATGAATACTGACTTGTTAGACAATAATAGATTAGTTAAAGAACAAGGCTTTATTACACATGATGGTATAGAGCTCTTCTATCGCTACTGGCCTTCTACCTCAATGAAACCAAAGGGCGCTATTGTGCTATTTCACAGAGGTCACGAACATTCAGGCCGATTGATCCACATAGTTGAAGAGCTTGGAATGCAGGATTACGCTTTCTATGCTTGGGATGCGCGCGGCCATGGTCAGTCACCAGGCGAGCGAGGTTATAGTCCTAGTATTGCAACTTCGATCCGCGATGTTCAAACGTTCATTGACCACATATCTGCAACCTATTCTTTTGAGGAAGAGCATATAGCAATAATTGCTCAGAGTGTTGGTGCTGTATTAGTGTCAGCATGGGTGCATGATTACGCGCCGAAAATACGTTGCATGATACTGGCATCACCTGCATTCAAAGTGAAGTTGTATGTACCATTTGCCCGTGCAGGACTCAAACTAATTCAAAAGGTGCGCGGTAACTTCTTTGTAAATAGCTATGTTAAAGCCAAATTCCTAACTCATGATCCTGAACGGATTAAATCATTTGACAATGATCCTCTCGTTACACGCGCAATATCTTCAAATATACTGCTGTCTCTTTACGATACAGCGGAAAGAGTGGTAGCAGATGCTGCCGCCATAACAGTTCCAACTCAATTACTCATTTCAGGCTCTGATTGGGTGGTTCACCATAAGCCACAACATCAATTCTATGAGCGCCTAGGCAGTTTGGCTAAAGAACGGCATATTCTCGATGGTTTTTATCATGATACATTGGGTGAAAAAGACCGTCATATTGCTATAGACAAAATGAGTAGTTTTATACAGCAAAGCTTTACTGTGCCACTTAGTCGGCAAAATCTTGAGAATGCAGATAAATTCGGATTTACTCGAACCGAATCCGATAAACTCGCAACCCCAAATTCACTGCTATCGAGTGAAGGTATCTATTGGGCTCTGTATAGGCAGGGATTAAAGATAAGTGGATTACAATCAGAAGGGATAAAGCTAGGTCATAAGACGGGATTTGATTCTGGTAGCACACTTGATTATGTATACGAAAATAAACCTCAAAGCACATCGATCCTTGGAAAACTAATTGATAAGAACTACCTAAATGCAGTTGGTTGGCGTGGCATTCGTCAGAGAAAGATCAATATAGAAGAGTTACTGCAAATAGCGAGTAGTAAACTACGTGCGCAAGGCAACGAAGTGAATATCATGGATATTGCATCTGGCCACGGGCGTTATATACTGGAGGCTATAGAGCGTGGCGCAAAGGGCAATCAGCATAGGCCAAATTCCATTCTTTTGCGTGATTACAGCGACCTTAATGTAGAGAATGGAAATAAGTTGATCACAGAGAAAGGGCTTGCTGATATTGCCCAATTCATCAAAGCAGACGCCTTCGATGCCGAAAGTTATATAAATCTCGATACCCAGCCAACACTTGGAGTGGTTTCAGGCTTGTACGAACTATTTGCCGATAACGATTTAGTTCGGATCTCCCTCAATGGGCTTGCCTCTGCCATCCAATCGGGTGGTTATCTGATTTATACCGGTCAACCATGGCACCCCCAGTTAAAAATGATTGCCAAGGCACTTACAAGTCATCGGCAAGGACGAGCCTGGGTAATGCGCAGACGTAGCCAAGAAGAGATGGATCAGTTGGTTGCCGCCGCAGGTTTTACAAAAATAGAGCAGCGCATTGATCAGTTTGGAATATTCACAGTCTCACTTGCAGTTAGAAATAACGATATTTAAACAGTTTTCAGAAGAATATAACTAAGAAAATGCCCACTATGGACCATAGAGAAGATGGACGCCCATGGATGTACGCTAGCGTTTGGCTGTTGTTTTTGGCCCCTTTCTTTTTTATTAGCTACAATTTTTCAAATGAACTTGCGTCTAATAGGCAGGTTGCAAATATAGTATTTGAGTGGGAGCACGATATCCCATTTCTGCCATGGACTATCTTACCGTACTGGAGCATTGATCTTCTTTATGGTATTTCTCTATTCATATGCACAAGTAGAATGGAGTTGCATAATCTAGGCAAGCGCTTGTTAACTGCACAAATCGTGGCCGTTTCTTGCTTTATCCTATTCCCTCTAGGCTTCAGTTTTGAGCGCCCAGAAACCAATGGATTATTTGGCAGCATGTTTACGGCCTTATCTGCATTTGATCAGCCTTACAACCAAGCTCCTTCGTTGCATATAGCACTACTTGTGATTTTATGGGTGCACTTTCCTCGTCACTTGCACAAGGTACTCATTTGGTCATTCCATATTATGTGCATACTAATTGCTGTTTCAGTTCTTACTACTTATCAACATCATTTTGTAGATTTACCTACAGGAGCATTGCTTGGATGGGTGTGTATCTGGTTGTGGCCAGATACAGGCGTAAGTATGCTGAAAACACGCATTTCGACCGAGTTTGAGAATAAGTCTGAGAGGACACTACGACATCGATTGGGAATATACTATTTGTTAGCCGCAGGAACTATAGCCGCTCTCGCTATTACAATCCAGGGGTGGGGATTGTGGTTACTGTGGGTTACAGTATCGTTGTTCCTGGTATCGATGATGTATTTGAAAATAGGTTCCTCTGGGTTCCAGAAGTCCAAGATTGGTCAAATGAGTTTGGCAGCAAAATGGTTGTTATTTCCTTATTTAGTCGGTGCAAAAATCAATTCTCGGTTGTGGACTCGGAACATCTGTTCAGCAAATGAAATAGTTGATGGCGTATGGGTCGGCCGATTTCCATCCAGGATAGATATAAAAAAGCATGGCTATAAAACGATCATTGATATGACGGCTGAATTTTCTGCTCCGCGCTTTCTAGACAGTGAAGTTTCTTGGCACAGCATAAGCAACCTTGATCTATTAACTCCATCTTCAGCGGCACTAAGAGAAGCAGCAGATTTAGTCGAACATAAAAAGAAAAATGGACCATTGTTAATCGTGTGTGCGCTAGGATATTCGCGCAGCGCTCTCGCCTTAATCGCATGGCTCTTACTCAACAAGCATGCCAAAACTGTTGATGCTGCAATCAATCTGCTACGAGAGAAGCGCCCTACAGTAGTCTTGAAAGAGAGCGCACAAACGCGTCTGCACAATCTACTATATGCTACTACCGCCCAAGGAGAAGGGTAGCGTGACTGAAAACACATCTATCACAAATATTGAAGTTTGCTTAGCTATGTTGGCTCAGCATAGAAAGGTACACTTACTATCTCTTTGTTTGACCCTACTGTCTGCTGGGGCGATAGTTTTTTCCTATTTGTATATTAGTTCCACTATATTGGAGCTAATACCACTAATTTTAGTTCTGGCTTTCGGTGCTGTTGAGCTCACTATCGCAATAAGAATCGGTTTTGATCAGCAACTACTGATATCAATGAACAAATACCGCGATACTGACAAGCAAATGGATATTGATAAAGAGTTCAGCCTTTTAGATGATATTTTAATTGAGCTTGAATTAGTAAAAACCAAGAAACCCAAGCGGTTGTTAACAGATCGGTTGCTCGGTTGTATAAAACTAATAAAGCAACAATGGGTACTGTGCAGTTTACAGCTTATAATGATCGTTTCAGTTCCATTGTTGGCATAAACAACTATAAACCTACAGGAAGTAGTCGTGACATATATTCCATTCAATTCTTTTGTAGCAATGATCGCTGTTCTAGGTTTGCTTAGTGTTGCCACTGTAATTCAGTTTATTATGGCTCAGTCAAACCCTGGCAAAGACTATTCAGAACTGCGTCAACGAATCACCTCATGGTGGTGGATTATTGGCTTGCTCTTCCTGTTCCTTGCAGTTGGAACCAATGCTGCAATAGTATTTTTCGCATGTATCAGTTATTTAGCTCTTAAGGAGTTCTTATCTATAGTAAGTACTCGCCAAGTTGATCGTAATGTAATTTTCTGGGCGTATTTGTGTATCCCGGTACAATATTATTGGGTTGCCATAGGCTGGTATGGGCTGTTTATCATTTTCATACCCGTATACATGTTTCTGTTTATACCGATGAGAATGGTGTTGAGTGGTGAAACAGAAGGATTCATTAAAGCAGCTGGAATTTTGCACTGGGCTGTAATGTTAACCGTATTCTCTGTCAGTCATATTGCATATCTCTTGGTCCTACCAGACAAAAACGTTTCGGCAGGCGGCATAGGTCTTGTGCTTTATTTACTATTTATGACGCAATTTAATGACGTAAACCAATATCTTTGGGGGAAGACATTCGGAAAACGCAAAATCATCCCAAAGGTAAGCCCTAACAAAACTTGGGAAGGTTTTATTGGTGGGGTGATGACAATCACTTTAGTTGCAGGTTTCATTGCCCCGTACTTAACCCCACTAGATCAACTTCAAGGGTTTATAGCTGGCCTTATCATCAGTGTCAGTGGGTTTGTGGGTGATGTCGTTATCTCTTCTGTTAAAAGAGACCTAAACATTAAAGATAGTGGTCACCTCCTTCCAGGTCACGGTGGGATCTTGGACCGACTGGACAGTCTAATCTATACAGCTCCGCTATTTTTCCATTACATCTATTATCTTCACTACTAGGCTACTAAATGAATCGAATACTAAAAATTATATTTGTAGCTTTAATTGCAAAACCGGTTGTTCTCATCCTATTAGGTCTAAATGTTCTCCACAGAGAAAAACTGCCAAAAAAAGGCCCGGCCATAATTGCTGTCAACCATAACAGTCATCTAGATACTATTGTATTGCTAAGCCTCTATCCTTTGTCGTTAGTGCATAAGCTACGACCAGTTGCAGCTGCTGATTATTTTCTTTCGAACTCAATTGTTGCTTGGTTTTCACTAAATGTAATCGGGATAATTCCTCTTGCTCGTAAAGGAGCAGCTAAACGAGATCTGTTTAGTGACTGCCACAAGGCATTAGACAACAAAGATATATTACTGATATTTCCAGAAGGAACCCGTGGTGAACCAGAGGTAACTAGTAAACCAAAGAGGGGGATTTACTATCTTGTCAAGGATAGGGACGATGTCACAATTATGCCAGTAGTCACTCATGGATTAGGTCGGGCGCTTCCAAAAGGAGAGGCATTATTAGTTCCATTTAATTGCGATGTTGTAGTTGGGGATGCGATAGATGAAACCACTTCTTCGACTGAATTAATGCACCAGCTATCTGAATGTTATAAAGAGCAATTGCTACAATGTCTGACATATCATGAGAATAGTTAGATTTGGTGCTTTACCAAATAGCACCGTGCGAACGTCTGCTTTTGGGTGCGACTTAAGACCCATGATGTAGAAGATCTATGCCTTGCTTTGACTTGCTCTGATGAGGTCGGTTTTGTCGTCCAAAGGTCTGCTTTGGTCACATTAGAGACAAATTCAAGTTAGGAGATTCAATTGATCAATGTCTGCGTTAGAGAAGGCTAGAGTGAATCTCAAGCTTACTGCCTGATAAAGTATGAGTTACTATACTGATCATTTGTATGGTTAAATCTCGTCTTGTATGTTGCTAAGTTGAAGATTTATATTTCATTGAATTCAATTCGCCTGTTCACCTATGGGGAGAGCCATACTTCACTCTGTCCAACCAGAGAATTCTGGTATGAACGGGACAGATTCGTTTGCTAGATAAAAATCTGTCCCGCTCTGTTTTTATATGTATCCAATGTCCGGACCGGGGTTTTCTCCCGGCAGGTTAATCTTCCTGCAATCACTCGCTCATGGAGTATGCCCGGGCCTTGGCACTGGCCACTGCGGTCATGTTCAGGATGCCGCGTACGGAACTGGATGGGGTCAGTACATGAGCAGAGGCGTTTAGCCCTACCATGATGGGTCCGCAGGTCACTCCATCGCCCAACACTCTGAACATGTTGTAGGTGATGTTGGCTGTATCCAGGTTTGGCATCACCAGTAGGTTGGCCCTTCCCTTCAGTAGAGAGTTGGGGAACATGGTGTCACGGATCTCTTCTGAGAGCGCAGAATCTGCATGCATCTCACCTTCTACTTCCAGTGATGGCGCAAGTTCCCGAATCAATTTCCTGGTCTTG
>JAAGZL010000479.1 GCA_024206335.1 Gammaproteobacteria bacterium | reverse complement strand
TGATCACAATGCTGAGTAGCTGGAGTCATTCTTTGACCAATGAGCAATAACATTGCAACACTCGTCACTGACAGTGATAACACCGCAAACTTGGCAGCGCTACGCACATTAGCCGCTCAATCCCCTAACAGCGCCTTTTTCTACGGGCTCATTGCGGCAGGGCTGGGTGGGCATATTTCAGAGAACCCGTATCCTCCCCGATCCAATGCGTTTATTCAATGGGAAGAAGGGTACACGACTGTACAATTACTATGGCCCGACAGAAGCATCAATTTACGTCTCAGGAAAACAGGCTGATGTACGAAATATTAATGAAATTGGTGAAGCAATTAGTAATAGCCGCTTATATGTATTATCGCCCACGGGTGAACTTGCTCCCATCGGTGCTCCCGGTGAGCTATACATCGGCGGCGCCGGCCTGGCCCGAGGTTATTTAAACCGTCCCGACCTGACTGCCGAACGCTTTATCGACAACCCCTTTGCCACGCCTGCGGATATTGAGAAAGGCTACACACGCCTGTATAAAACGGGTGATCTGGTGCGCTGGCTGCCTGATGGCAACCTGGAGTACCTGGGCCGTAATGACCAGCAAGTCAAGATCCGAGGCTTCCGGATTGAACTGGGTGAAATCGAAAGTGCCTTGGGCCAGCTCACCGGTGTCAGCCAGGCCGTCGTGATCGACCGTGAGCATCAGGGCCAAAAGACCCTGGCCGCTTATGTGGTACCGGCC
>JAAGZL010000478.1 GCA_024206335.1 Gammaproteobacteria bacterium | reverse complement strand
TCCGCTCCCAGGGATAAGCCATCACGCCGGCATGCAAGCTAAAACCGGATTCCTTTGCAGCCTGCGAATTACCCCGGTCTTCGCTAACGCCAGCCATTGTCTTCAGTGTGAATACTTTCTTACCCTGCTGGGCACCCACCACGACCCGGTAGGTGATCGAGTGACCCAGCAATTGCTGCATTGGATCTTCGTCCAGCCCGTCCAGTTGCAGGTAACTGTTCTCTTCGTCCCTCTCCAGTAGCCCCTGGCGTTCCAGATAAGCGGCCACTCGTACTATTATCCCCGCACGCGCGTCGAACAAGATTCAGGGCCTCGGTCCGAAAACGGAGATAATCTGCGTTCTCGGGATGACGATAGTGGTCGTTGCTCGGCCACCCGTTCGCCCGTAGAACTTGCTCACCTTCACCGACAAGTTCTTCGAACGCCTGCGATAGTTTCTCTTCAATAGTCATTCGGGTAGCACATAACCTTATATTAGGCGGCAAGAATTGGGGATCAATTGGTGATTGAATATTACCTGACCTAGGGCAGTAGTTAAATGCATGCTTCATCATCAGTAACATACGCCGATGACCACTTTGTGCTGTTTCAAGAAGTTGGCGTTGGCAAATTGAACGGCAGCTATCTGGGAATGTGCTTTGAGTAAATAATGCTGCAACAGCTCAGATTGTGCTATCTCAAGTGGAAACAAAATGCGGGTTTAAACAATATATTTAGGGGCAACTTTGGGGGCAACTGGCTATCTTGAAAATCGAATATATGATTTACTTCAATGGGTTAACAAAAATTCGCGGTAGCTGATGGATCAAACGAATTCGAAATTCACCTTCTTTTCAGAATTTAGGTAGCATACAACACAAATCAAGGCCCTATTGCGGTCGGTCAATAGCTGACATCCAATCACTCAGAATCTTAGACCGTTTCGTGCCCAAGACGTTGTTAACGCTCCGCATCAGCGGTCGACTGCTGCAAGCTGAACGAGTCGAGCAGTGAGAGTACCGACGGCTTGCACTTGTTATGCCTTTCTAGGCTCTTTTTCTAACTCCCTTATATCGTATACAGCAACATACTTAAAAATACCCAACTTATACTCTTCTATCAAAGTTTTTACATATTCTTCATCCACTTCAAGAGGATGTGTGCGTAACAAATAGTCTACGTAAATCGGTGAATCTGACTCTTGAGTTTCTATCCCTTGTACTGAGTAGTACTTTTCGAAATATCTTACTGTTTCAGACAACGGACAACAAAATATGCAGTGAAAAGGATTGCTTTTGGCCAGAAGATTGTTTTTTGAAACCCTGGTTCCATGTTTTCCCTCGGCAAATTCTTCAATCACTTCGGCATGAGCTAAAAAGACACCGCATTCAGCAACATCATTGCGTCGACACATGGCCTTGGTATCGTAATCAGGTAAACTGTAAAATGCATAAAATGGGATTTTATTATTTTTGGCCGAGTAGCCCAAAAGTTTATTCATTTGGCCTTTCGTATTACTAGGGTATTTCAGTTTACTGACATAAGAATCGTATGGCTTTATGAACTTCTTGGCCTGAATCACAAGAGGATATCTACGGGTTTTACCAATGAGCCATAACTCTATTTCAAAATCGGCTCCAGTTAAGGCGCTTTCTTCTTGGCGCGTAAAAGTCGAAACATTTATGGATTTAAATCGTTTATCAATTTCCTTCCACTTCCACACCAAATAATCAGTAATAGATTCTTCCTTGACTTCCTTTACGTTTAGAAGAAAATCCGCCACTTCCCTTGTAAGGGCTTTATGACTTTCGCAAATATCCATATTATTTCCTTTTAAGCATAATGTTTTGGCCGCCCGATTGCAGCACCTTGTTATATTTCACTTGCATTAATTCCAAAATCAGTGGTTGAGTTACTAATTTTGCAATACTCCACCGAATATCCGCTGCTATCAACAATTCGTCTTACTAGGTTGATGTCTGACTCAGGTGTTCGTAATCCAAAACATATCTGTTTTAAACATTCTTTAGGTATTGGAAATACTCCCTCGTGTTCGCGGATAATCCTTATCTCTTGCTCGTAGTCCCATGCACTTGCCTTCACAATTAGAACCTTCTTTAAGAGCTCTTTGGTAAAATAGTCATAAAATTCTTCATCGATTTCGTTCGGTATTATTTCAACAAGCCATTTTGATAAGGCATCGTCGTCACAAACCATATCACTTACGCCTATGATTTCGTTACTGGCATCTCGCAGAAAATTTTCTTCAAACTCATAAAGTAGACAAAGTCCCCTGTGCTCATCCGCATAGTGTGACCACATCAGAGGATGCTCTAAATTTTGCGAGAACGAGCACACACCAATAGGCTCCATTTTCTTTTTGAGTCCATTTACAAACTCATCCGAATCGGCGATCCTCAATAATGCTTCGCGCCTAGATCCTTCAACTCTAGAAGCTGCTAATCGAAGTGATTTGGCCAGATCTACCTGGCAGTCGAAGGGGTCATTAAGCTTGGCTGGGGAGGCACAGAATATACTGCTATCTACCAGAGATTTGAGTAGGTTTTTACTTACAGGCTTGTATTTGAAAAATCTGTAGTCAGCCATGAGAAATACAACTGTGAAATATATAGATCCTATGCTAACAGAGTAAGACAGAATCTGTGTAAATTGTGAATTTTCGGAGCTATGCATACTCTATTGAGTAGGTCTGCTATGTGCCGATCAGAGACGGTCTCGATAGTAATCTGGATGACTTCTAACCGTCGAAGCCGCCGTTCATTTTCAGTCATGCAACTACCGGTGTGTGCCCGGAGCGGATATACAAGAATTTAGTAACTAACTTGTTGTTTATCTGCGGAAGACGCTAGCCAGCAGCATATGACCAGCATTTATAAGTGTTGCCAGAAAAGAACAATGCTCTTAATTATCTAAGACATAGATATTAATAATATTTATTTGATATCAGGGAATTTTTGCTTCTTGTCAGGTAGCGTTTCAAATGAACTATCAGAGAAGTAATATGTTTCTCCAGTATCCATCAGAACATGTAATTTTTCTTCTTCAGTATTGCGGAATGCCTCTCTGCGAAGAACCACACCGCAAGCATCATCTGTGAATTGCTCACTGGCCCGTTCTCCTATTGGTTTGACGAGATAACCAACAAGAGGCTCGTTATCTTTGCCACTGATGGCTTTCAGGATGGCTTCACCGATGGCAAACCATCGTCCAAGTAAAAGCATGTCTATTTTAAAACCTTTAGGCTTATGTGCGACAAAATTACGAGCGGTTGAAAGTTGGTGTAGCCAGCCGGAAAAATGCTCAGGAAAATCAAAAGCGGTATACTGACATGCACACTCATACAGCTTGCGAAGGGGCGGGCTCGGGATATTATCAATTAGGAAGTTAGATATATCATCACCCTGCGACATCAAACACCATTTAAGAGCAGTTTCTAATGATGTTGCGAGAATAAGAATGGCAGCGTCATGTGATCTATTTTGTGAAAAGTTCTCCCATGCAAGTCCATATAGAGTCCAAAAAGGTGGGATTGAATCACCTGTATTCATGTTCTGGAAGGCAGCTTCAACCTCAGCATCATCCATGAATATTTGCTTTTGACCGAATGAAATTGAAAGCGGAATTTGTACTATTCCATTCTCATATTTTTTTTGTGCTTCTAGGGAAAAGCCTGAGATAATTTCCGATAGCCTCTCTTTTTCATTGTCAGATAACTTCCAGTTCATGATTGGAAAGCCTTGCGACTGATTAAGATAGGTTTTAGTAACTTTTGCTGGAGGTAACCGAATGCCTTTTGGAACCTTCCTGAATCCATGATCAGCCAAACGAGCTACGTCCATGAGTTTCGATTCGATTATCTGCACTGTTCTGTGGATATCAGGTGTCAGCGCTTGCCAATGAGGGATATAGGGAATTTGGTCTTTAACAAGGCAATTTAGAAGAGAATCTTGCTCCCGTTCACTGAGATCAATTTCGCAGGTCACCGTGATGCCAAAATCATAAAATTTTACCTGTGCCCCCATTTCAGTGAGGTCGTGAGTATAGACTTTGAGCCCCTCTCCTCGTTCATGCATCGTCCAAAGTTGACTAGCGTGTCTAATATTCAATGAAATTTCACTCATTTAATCGTCCTGCCTTAATACTGTTAATATCACACATCTATAAGTTAGGTCACGACACTGCATAATGTGTCCACAATAGAGTAATACAGGCATGTTTTATTTTCTCACTATATGTCTGCTCTGTGCCGTTTGGAGAAGTTCTGGATGCTAAACCGAACGACTGCTAACGAGAAATCCTGCCTTCAGATTCAGCCTGAAAAATTCTGGTTAGTGCCCTTTGACTGTGCCCCCCCCGTAATTTGAGCAGACAGGTATAGGAAGCATAAAGCACCCCATCTCAAGAAGCCAGCTGTCCTGATGGCGTTTTCTGCAGTCAATGGTGAGCGATTTGTTTAGGTGGAAATTTTATTTCGGTGTTTTTTAGGCGACCACGCTCTGTTACAGCT
>JAAGZL010000477.1 GCA_024206335.1 Gammaproteobacteria bacterium | reverse complement strand
GTGATTAGCTCCCATACGTTCATGGAAATTGCTCAGTGCTAAGTAACTCATTAACTATCGACTCAGCGGTTAATATACTTCCCGTTATGCTGTAAGGTATAACATGATCGGGAGCGAAAAACAATGAACCGCCTGACGTATCCATCAACGTGCTTGAACTGCCTGTAACGCTATCCACCCCATAACCTCCTGTTATTACCAAAGGCACTTCAGGGCTGCTTGTGTTTTTAATTGTGAAATTTGTTATTATGTAATTAGCTGTATCGGGTGCTGTTATAAAAATCAGATCATCCCTTATACCTTCTTCGGTGTTTGTCCACCACACAAAGTAAGCGTAAATCTCAGCCCATGACACTGAACCGCCTGTTATATTCATGCTTATTTTATCTGTGGAATCATCTATCGTAATTCCTCGGACTGTGGATCCGTCGACTGCATTAGTATTATAGACTTCGTCGTCGTCTTGTTCGACTAAGAACGAACCTCCCGCCTCTGAGGCTAGTAGGTTTATTTCTACAGGTATTTTAGCGGTTGCACCATCAACATACGTTACCCTTAGTCTTACTGTATCCCCCGCCGCAATTTCGCTGTCTGTATCTTCGTAACTCCAATTACTGTCATAAATGTCGTTCGTTTTTTCATCTGTCTCGAATATCTGAACCCTTGAATTGTCTATGACATTTAATGCGGTAAATATTAATGGTGTTTCAACTATATATATTTGACCTGCTCCTGTGCCTGGGTTATCTGCTGTTAGTTCACAATTTGCATCAGCGAGTATCTCTATATTGTATAGAGAAGGATT
>JAAGZL010000476.1 GCA_024206335.1 Gammaproteobacteria bacterium | reverse complement strand
GCCACCGGCGTTGCCGCCTGTCGTTTGTACCGGGATAGCAGCCTGCTGGTAGAGCTCAATGCCCTCAGCCATGTCGATATCAATCTGGCGGCGCTGAACGAATACAGTTACAGCATTGCGGCGGTGGATCTGGCGGGTAATGTCTCTGCGCAATCGGTGGCAGTGGCGGTGATTATGCCCGAGGTGCCGACGGAGACCTTCAGCCTGGATGTGCGTATTACAACTGGCAACGATGATGTAGAAGAAGGTGATGACGGCCGTATGAGTCTCAGTAGTTCCGATCTGGAGCTGGTGGATGAATCGGGCATGGGTAGTCAGCTGGTAGGCCTGCTGTTCAGGGATCTGCAGCTGCCCGCTGGAGCTGTTATCAGCAATGCCTACCTGGAATTTGAAACCGACGAAGTGGGTGTGGGCACTGCCAACCTGCAAATTCAGGCCCTGGCGGCGGACAACCAGCCGCTATTTAGCAGTGTAGCTTATGATCTCAGCAGTCGGTCTCGCGCGGCGGCCTCGGTGGCCTGGAATGATGTGGAGGCCTGGAGTGCAGTTAACGGTCGTCACCAGAGCCCGGACATTTCTGCGCTGGTACAGCTCATCGTCAACCGCAGTGGCTGGTTGCCGGGCAATAACCTGGGGCTGGTGATTTCCGGTAGTGGTACCCGCACCGCCGAGTCCTACAACGGCGAGCGCAATAACGCTCCGCAGTTGCATGTGGAATACTACATCGGTGATCCGGTCAACCAGCCACCGGTGGTCGATGCCGGCAGTGATGCGGTGATCGTGCTGCCCACCGATAGCCTGATGTTGATCGGGCTGGTGTTCGATGACGGTCTGACCGACCCTGCAGCTGCCAGCAATAGCCGGAGCCAGCTGTCGGGTCCGGTTGCGGTCGCCTTTGCTGACAGTGCCGCCCTGAGCACTGTTGTGACTTTTAGTCAATCGGGCGTCTATCAATTGCAGTTGTCGGCTAACGATGGTGAGTTCTCTGCCACGGATACGCTAACGGTGACGGTTACCGAGCCCGATGCTGAACCGCCCTCGGTGCCTGCTGATCTATCGGCCAGCCCCGCAGCTAACGGCAATGTCAGTCTGTCCTGGGGAGCGTCTGCCGATAATACTGCGGTGGCCAGTTACAATGTGTATCGCTTCGGTGTGCTAATTGGTGCTACGGACCAGACCAGCTACGTCGATACCGGCCGTACTAATCTGCAGACCTATGACTATGCAGTGGCGTCAGTTGATGTGGCTGGCAATGTATCACCGCTGTCGGCGGTAGTCAGTGTCGAAATCCCCGAGCTGAGCCTGGTGATTGAGACCAGGGTTAGTACCGGTAATGACGATTCTGAAGAGGGTGTCGACGGCGCTATCCAGCTAAACAGTAGTGACCTGGAACTGGTTGATGAAGTGGGCCAGGGTAACCAGATGGTGGGTATTCGTTTCCGGAATGTGGAAGTTCCTGTTAATGCGGTTATCAGTCGTGCTTATATCGAGTTTGAGGTCGACGAGGTTTCTTCGGGGGCTGTTGCTCTAACGATTACAGTTGAAGATACGGCAAATGCTGCGGTCTTCTCCGCAGCAAGTTTTGATATCTCCAATCGGCCCGTCAGTGCCAATTCAGTGTTCTGGGATGTCAGTGAGTCCTGGGCGGTGAATGAAATAAAGCAAACCGCCGATCTTACGATACTGGTGCAGGAGATTGTTAGCCGCCCCGATTGGGTATCCGGTGCTGCGGTTTCTTTTATTATTACCGGTACTGGCACGAAGACCGTTGAGTCCTACAACGGTGAGCGCAACGCTGCGCCTCGCTTGCACATCGAGTATCACTAGAGGGAAAGAGGTGCCCATAGCATATAAATTTATGCTACTTGAAAAGTACAGGGAGGTACTTTTTCATACCCCTTTTAATCCCCCCCCCTCCTCGCTCAGGGCATGGGTTGAAGTTGTTCGCTTAAGTGGTCCATTCTGCCCAGGCAATAGTGCAGGTACTTACACCAGCTTTGCAGTGCCGCCCTGTCCTCGATATTGCCCCCCAGATAGCTGTGTATTGACCAAATAATAGAGCGCACACATTTGTGGCGCATGGCTATCATCACCGCAGCGTTATCCACATTCAGGCCCGAAGCCTGGCGATAGCTGTTTAAAAAGTGCGTGACTGCTTCGTTATCTGTGCCAGCAATAACCAGAGTAGCAGCGCCTATTTCATATTGGCGGGAAAACGGCATCAAGTTATCAAAGTCAATAATGGCCGCCAGCTTATTATCGTCATTAAATATCAGGTTATCCCAATTGATGTCATTGTGAATGGCAATAAATTCCCTGAAGGATGGCAGCTTGTGCAGTTGCTCCGCCAGCTGTGAAGCCTGTTGGCAGAGTTGCTCGAAGTGCTGCAGGATCCATCGATCAAAAGAGGTTTTAATGGGTTTGATTCGAAGTCTGAAAATTCTTGATGGTTTAAGGTCCCTGCGCCGATCCTGGGTGCGGGCCAGCTCTGCGGGGGCGCTGAAAGCTTTATCCAGTGTTGCCAGTTCGCCGCTATGGGCCTCTTCGGCGCCGAGTTGATGGAAGCGCCCCAGCATTGAGGCAACTTCGCGTATGACATCTGTTGGCGCAGTCGAGTTAATACTGGGTGAATGAATATGTCTGCCCTCAACCCAGCGGTGAATAGAATAGTAGCCATTGGCTGTTTTTATCAATGTTTGGCCGTCCGTACTTGTCTCCAGTTTGGCGACGGGAAAGCCTGATTCGATCAGCTGCAGTTGCAACTGGTGGGAGAGTTTCAGTTTGTTACTAATGATTCCTGTTCGATAAAACTTGATTACCCAGCGGCGGTTGTCGATTTCAAACCAGGCATTCTGGTTGCTTAGCTTCTGGGGGATAAGTTGGAATCTGTCGATTGTTCCATGATAAAAAGCATACTGACTGACGACTTCGGTAAAATCAATTTCGATGGCTGTGGGGGATTTCATTGGTGTTATCGGGCCGCTGTCTGCCGAGTGGTGGTTGCTTAGGGGGATTTGATGATAATTGATTCTGGCCGAAAGTCTATAGAGGGTAGCAGTTCTGACAGTTCAGATATTTCCTGCTTGCAATGCTGGTCGCGGCAGGGCAATTCAATGGCGTAAAACAGTGCGAAGTTATGCCCTTGCAGGTTCGCCAATATCTGACTGAGCTTGGCCGCCTGGTAGCTGGCAACTTGTTGGCCACCAATATCAAACCAGTACCAGACTAGTGAGTTTTGAGTGGAGTGAATGTTTTTCAAGGTTAGCTGAGTAATGTTTAGCGGTTGTTTGGCAGATTTCACCTGCAATATCTGCTGGCTGGTTGCAAACCAATATTTGTTGTTATAAACGTGGCGGAAATAGGGCAGTAGTTTGCTGTTGCTGAGATCTTTCCTGTATGCGTAGATGTACACTCTGGCCTCCAGGTCACTTGCCCTGAGGCTGCCTGTCAGAGTTTGGTAGGCTTTTGGGACGGTGGGCTGCCAGGGTTTATTCTGCAGATCTTCGCTGTGCCAGATACCGGTTGTCGGGGCGATCAGGGAAAAGTCCTGCTCCTGATTGCTCTCCAGGTAAAGGGCCAGCCCCGGACCTAGCAACAGACTGGTCATGGCGAACAGGACAATTTTCAGCGGGATCGATTGCAGGGCTTGAGTATTTGATGGCTCCACGGGAAGTGGTGTAGTAGTCGGGTGGCGCCCTATGAGCAGGATGGGGCTAAAAACAATGAAGAAAACCAGCCAGCCATAATAGTCATGCTCTTTCATCAAGGAGCTTTGCATTTCGGTGTAGTAGCCGATCATTGCCAGCGAGTACACTCTCAGCCAATTGCCCAGTAGGGAGAGGACAAGCCCGGTTAAAATAATGGCCAGCCGAATATTCAGCATGGGGTGGCGGAGATGTGCCGTCAGAGCGCTCAGGGCCAGCCCAACGATCAGGTAGCGCAACCCCGAGCAGCTGTCAGCAACCCGAATTATTCCCGAGGGGATGAAAATGGTATTGCCTTTGATAAGGGCCGGAATATTGCTTAGCTCAAGCAGTTTGTCGGTCACAGTGATTGTGAGCAGCAGCAGGTTATCATTCAGGTAATCCCAGATTGGGATTGCAAAGTAGAGAAACAGGATTGGAAAGAAAACGGCCCGGGTGATTCGTGTGCCTGTCAGGGTTAGGGTCAGCAATAGCAGGATGACCGGAATAAGCACTTGCTGCAGGATATTGATGTCACCGCTAAAGGCTGCCAGCCAGAGCAGGCTGACGGCGCACAGGGGTAGAGCGGCAAGTGGCTGTGGCTGAATCGCATAGCTGCTGAGATTGCTGCGCTTGTTGTACAGCAGGTAAATACTGATGCCAATAATCAGGGTGCCGTGACCATAAGCTTCTGAAAACGCCAGCCAGCGCTGCCCGAGGGAAAAAATAGTTGGATAGAAGGCCAGGACTACAATGAATAGAAGCAGTAGGCTGGTAAATATATTTGCTGGAATACTTCGCATATTAAACGCCGGTTTGCCTGGGGTTGATCTTGCTGGCCGGGTGGTAAGGCGGGCGGGCAAGGCTCCAGAGTAGTAACACGGCTAATTTGTTCTACTCACGAATAAGCCATTCCGGTTGAGTTTTTACTCATTTTCAAATAATCGAATACCGTCCGTACATTCATAGCCAGCTTTCTCATGGTCTCAGCAACGCCTTTCTTGCTTGTTGTTTTGATGACCCCAATAGCAAAGCGCCGGAGGCGAGTGATGTTTTCAGGGCCATAGCCAGTTCTAATACGGCACCTATCTTCATCAAAGGCCATATCAAGAATGTAATGGCAGCT
>JAAGZL010000475.1 GCA_024206335.1 Gammaproteobacteria bacterium | reverse complement strand
AGTGACAGACAATTAGACAAACTTAATGCAAACTTAGATAGAGAAATTAGATTATTAGAGAATGGAGATGCAGCAAATATTGAGCGACAAAAACAAGCTATAGCAGAACAGGAACTAATAAGAAAACAAGCTTTAGAAGATCAAAAGAAAGCACAAAAAGCGCAATTTGCAATAGATACAGCTAGCCAAACTGTTAATTTAGTTACGGCATCTGCTAATATATTCAAAAATCTTAGTGCTGGATTCCCTTATACTTTACCTCTAGCTATTGGGGCTGTAGCTGCTATGTTTGGAGCGTTCGCAGCATCAAGGTCTCAAGCTGCTAAGGCTGTGGGTTTTGCTGATGGTGGGGTAATCCCTTTAGGTCGTGATGATCGACAAAATACAACTAGCGGATATCGTGTAGGAGATACTAATATGTTTGTAGGTGGTGGCGAATATATAACACCTGTAGAGCAGACTAGAAATAGCTTAGGTTTACTTAATGCTATTCGTAAAGGCGAGTTATCAGATGTAGATTTAACAGCCTTACATAGTGCTAAAAATAGCGGACTATCTGCTAGTATCAAACAAAGCAAACAGCAACGAAACGAAATACAAAAAGAAGCGTATAAAGAAGCAGTAAAGGAGGCTATACAAGACCAAACGAGCGAACTAGGGCAATACCTTAGAACGCT
>JAAGZL010000474.1 GCA_024206335.1 Gammaproteobacteria bacterium | reverse complement strand
GTGGCAATAATAGCTAAACAGGACTTTCTATGGGAATATGCCAGAAATGTCAAGGAAACAGATTGGGCATATCCGTCTAACCTACTGTTTTACAGGCAGTTAGAAATACCATCAGAAATATATATACTAGCATTTAACACATTAAATAGTCTATTGATTTTGACCATTTTTCACTTCGTTTACGTACCGATAACAGTGTTAGAATAGATCCTGAATGCTGACCTAAAAAACTTTTTAAAAGACCTAAAACGGTATGAATTTAATCCTTGGCTCCACCTCACTATTTCGAAAAGAACTGCTGAATAAACTTGGTCTTAGCTTCACTGCCGATGCCCCGGAAATAAACGAAACCATGCTTGAGGGAGAACAACCCCAGGCATTGGTGCAACGCCTGGCCCTGGAAAAGGCCCAAGCTGTAGCTGAAAAACATACCGGTGCACTGATCATCGGCTCCGATCAGGTGGCCTGTATCGACAATGATATCTTGGGGAAACCAGGCAACCGGGAGCGAGCCATCGCCCAGTTGACTCAGGCAGCTGGAAAACGGGTCAGTTTCTACACTGGACTCTGCCTGCTAAATAGCGATAGCGGGGAGTCTCAGGTTACATGCGACCCGTTTCATGTGCATTTCAGACCACTGAGCCAGTCACAGATTGAACGTTATCTGGATGCCGAAGAGCCATACAACTGCGCCGGTAGCTTCAAATCCGAGGGATTGGGCATCTCCCTGTTTGAGAAACTTGAAGGGAATGACCCCAACTCACTCATCGGTCTGCCACTGATCAGGTTGATCGCCATGCTGGAACGTGAGGGTATCTCTATCCCCTAGGGTCTGTTAACACTAACCCAGCAGTGCATATTGGATCAGTATTAACAGGCCCTAGGTCACACACACGGCGTGAGTGCCTATAATCTATAGCCGGGAACCATCAGGATAATAACAACAGGATCTAGACAATAGACATGAGCAAAACACCGGATCTCACCCATACCAGGAACATCGGTATCGCAGCGCACGTGGATGCGGGAAAGACCACGCTCACTGAACGCATCCTGTTCTACACCGGGGCCTCATACAAGATAGGCGAGGTGCATGACGGCGCAGCCCACATGGACTACATGTTTGAGGAGCAGTCACACGGGATAACCATTAACTCTGCCGTTACTCGGGCTACCTGGCAGGACCATCTGATTCAGGTGATCGATACTCCGGGACATGTAGATTTCACCATCGAGGTGGAACGGGCCATGCGCATCCTGGATGGTTGCATCCTGGTACTGGACGGAGTGCGCGGGGTTGAACCACAGACGGAGACCGTGTGGAGACAGCGCAACAAATTCCAACTCCCAGCACTGTTCTTTATCAATAAGATGGACCGGCCAGGGGCTGACTTTGACCACTCCATGCAGAGTATTCGCAAGCGACTGAAGGGTGAACCGGTCCCCATCACTGTTCCTCTGCCGGAGCAGAATGCCGTGGTACATCTCATAGATAAATCCACCATCTATTTTGACGGGGAACACGGTGAGATCCTGAGGCAGGAACCCTGCGATGACGCCACCTGGAACAAACTCTCCGAACAGCGCGAAGCCCTGCTGTTATCGGCGGCAGAGTTTGATGAGTCACTGGCAGATATGGTTCTGGCTGACGAGGAACCGGCAACCGAAGCCATCTGGGCCGCACTGCGCACCGGCACCCTGGCGGGCAAGATCCACCCCTGTTTTGGTGGCACGGCCCTGCATAATCAGGGCGTACAGCCGGTGCTGGACGGCGTAATCAGACTCCTACCATCACCGCTGGACCGCCCAGCTGCACTGGCCCACATACAGGATGGCGCAGAAGAAACCGTACAACTGGATGCAAAAGACTCCCTGGTGGCACTGGCATTCAAGGTGCAGCTCTGGGATGGTCGTCGCCACGTCTATGTCAGGATCTACCGGGGACAACTCAGACCGGGTGACAAGATCACCGCACTCCAGCCAAACGGCCAACAGGTCCATGAGACCGTAGCCCGTATGTTTGAAGTGGATGCCGGAAAAAAGAGCCGCCTGGATCTAGCCACTGCTGGAGAGATCGTGCTGATCGCCGGTCTACGGCAGGTAACAACCGGCGATACCATCTGCAATCCAGAACATATACTGGTGCTGGAGCGTATCGATACCCGTGAACCGGTATTGAGCCTGGCAGTGGAACCACAATCAGGCGAAGATGAAGAGAAGTTTCTGGAGGTGCTGGACAAGGTGCAGCAGGAGGATCCCACCCTTCTGCTGGAAGATGACCCGGACACCGGACAACGTCTGCTGCGTGGAATGGGTGAACTCCACCTGCAGATTGTACTGGAGCGCCTGCAGCGGGAATTCAATCTCCAGATAAGATCGGGAAAACCAGCGGTGGCCCTGCGTGAGACCATCACCAGGTCAACAACCGCAGAGTGCCTGTTCCAGCCACACTATGACCCCAAGATAAATGACCAGGAGCTGAAGGCTCGGGTCGTGCTCGATGTTGAACCACTGGAACGAGGCAGCGGTACCCGCATCATCATGGAGCCAGAGATAGAGCCTGAAGGTCAGAGACTGAACCAGGCCCAGCTGGAAACCATAGAGGAGGCGTTGGAGACGACCCTCTCCACCGGTCCCATCGAGGCCGCACCATTGGAGGATCTGGAACTTCGGGTAACCATGATCGAACTGTTTGGCAAGGCATCCACCACGGATGCACTCCAGGCAGCAGCCGTACGGGCCTGCATCAAGGCCGTACAACAAGCAGACCCCTGTCTGCTGCACCCAATTATGGCCGCTGAAGTGGTGGTACCGGAAGAGAATCTGGGGCAGGTACTGGGAGATCTACAGGCTCGCCTGGGAGTTATCCTTGACACTACGAAATGGAAAGAGAGCGCAACCATCAGCTGTGAGGTGGCCCTGGATAAATTATTGGGCTACACCACCGACCTGCGCAGCATGACCCAGGGACGCGGCCACTTCAGCACCATATTCAAACGGTTTGACCGGGTTTGATCTGCGTTTAGATACAAAGCTGCAATTGATTAAACCAACCAGAATAGCCCAGCCATACTTGACTGGGCTAATCATAGGGCGCTGTTATTAAATCTTAAACTTAGCCACCAAACCTAGCAGTCCTTCCGACAGCGTTGCCACTTGCCCACTCGCCTGTGCAGTCTGCTCTGCCCCTTCAGCGGTATGATTGGCCACATCGCTAATGTTCATTATATTGCGGTTGATCTCCTCAGCCACGGCGGTCTGCTCTTCAGCAGCACTGGCAATCTGTATATTCATGTTGCTGATCTGGGCGACCGCCTCGGTAATTGCAGCCAGTGAGTTGCCAGCCTCTGCCGCCTGTTCCACCCCAGATTCAGCCTGCTTGGTACCCTTCTGCATCGCCTTCACCGCATCATTGGCACCACCCTGCAACCGGGTGATCATCTCATCAATCTCCTGGGTGGACTCCTGGGTACGGCTGGCCAAGGTGCGGACCTCATCGGCCACCACGGCGAAACCACGCCCCTGCTCACCGGCGCGGGCGGCCTCGATGGCGGCATTCAGGGCCAAAAGATTGGTCTGTTCTGCGATGCCACGAATAACATCAAGCACCTTGCCGATCTCCAGGCTCTCCGCCTCCAGGTTTTGAATAACACTGGCGGCGCTCTCCACATCAGTGGCCACATCATTGATTACAGAAACTGCCTTATCCACTACCTGCCGTCCATGTAGTGATGCTTCATCCGCATCCTGTGTGGCCTGAGCAGCATGCTGGGCGTTACGGGCCACCTCCTGGGCTGTAGCATTCATTTCATTCATCGCCGTTGCCACCTGCTCGGTCTCTTCTTTTTGGCGCTGAAGCCCACTTGAAGTCTGTTCAGTAACGCTGGCTGTCTGCTCAGCTACCGATGCCATCTGCCCAGTGGCGTCGGCCAGCTCACTGATGACACCATGGAAGTTTTCACTCACATTATTGAAGTCTGTGGCGATCCGCCCAAGCTCATCATGGCCACTGTAAGATGTTCTGGCAGTAAGATCTCCCTTGGAGATATGATCGGCAGTCTGCTGCAGATCATTTACCGCAGAGCTGATGCCTCGGATGGTGTAGAACGCCAGCAGGGCGCTAAGGCCGGTACTGCAAATTATCAGCGTCAGGAAGAGAGTGACCATAGATCCATGCGCCTCCCTGGCCTCAACCTCAAGTGATTTTGCCAGTTTCATCTCCAGCTGAAGCAGCTTCTCTACGTCAGCATCAGCTGATTTGAAGAGTGGATTAACCTGTTCCAGGAATATTGTATTGGCCTTGGCGAACTCTCCAGCGATTAGCGCCTCCCGAGCGGGCTGCAATCCATCAACCACAAAAAGTTTTCTGCTCTTGGCAAATGCATCTGCCATGACCTTCTCATCCTCATTCATCTCACGGGCCATGTAACCGGACCAGATCTTGGTGATCTGCTTTATATTGGCAGCTACCCGATCGGTATGCAGCTCTGTCTTATGGTTGTGCATCTTGACAAATGGGTTGGTTGGATCGTGTTGCAGCGCCAGCGGCAGCTGGGTGCGGTTGTCACGCATCAGACTGATGATCTCTCCCAGCTCCCCGCTGGCCACCAGGCGTTTCTCATACATCTCATTCATCGCATCTGCCTGGCCGTTCATCTCATTGAGCCCCAGAATGCCAATAATGATCATCAGAGTACTGGTAAAGACCACCAGGAAGATGAGGCGGAATTTGATAGTCAGTTTATCGAGTATGTTCATTTTTTATACCTGCGTTATTGATACGCCATTGCGTGTATGGCCATATTATCGTGCAAAGTCACTATAACTTTAGCCTGTAGTGCGATTATTAACCCGGTCTCACAGATATGAGGCCGGGTTAATAAGGCCAATTCCCCTGCTGGAGTTACAGTTAGAGTGTGGTTGTTCCTATCAAATGCTATAGGAAACCTGTGATTTACTCAGGGATTTCAGCAGCAGGTGAATGTGCTGCCATTTTCTATGGCCATAAACCATTGAAATACTGCGCTATAGATATCTTGTCTGTCAGCTAGTGTATGGGGTGGTTACCTTGTACCTATTCATACTCTTTGCTTACGGCAAAAATTCCCGGTGCATTCCGCAGGTAACCGTTATAATCCATGCCATATCCAAAAACGTAGCGGTCTTCCACCTGCAGCCCGATAAAATCCGCCCCGAAGCCATTGCTCCGCTGATGGAGTTTCTCCACCACCACGGCCGAAAACACCCTGGCGGCCCCCATCTCATGACAGAAATCTGCAATGGCCTGCAGGGTTATCCCCTCATCCAGAATATCGTCGATGATCAGAACATTCTCACCCTTAAGCTCCTGGTGGTTGCGCTTGATCCAACTCAGCTCTCCAGCTGATGTTGCCCCGTGATATCTGGTGGCGTGTAGATAGTCCACCCGCAGGGGAAAATCCAGTCTTGGTAGCAGCTTTCCGGTTGCTATCAGGCCACCATTCATGATGCAGAGGACGATTGGATCACTCTCTGCCAGTTGTTCGGTTATTTCAGCTGCTACTCTATCCAGCGCAGACTCCACCTGTTGTTCTGAGTGGAGCAGATCGGCCGCCTCATAGACCATCCGTGCATATTTTGCATCTACTGTCATATCTATATATCCAAACTCAATGAGGGAGATTCATCATACATTGCAATCGCCTCTACGGCTGATTTCCAGCGTGGATCGAGATGTATTGCATCCCTGTCTGCAGTACCACGTCCATGCATCCGTACCATCCGCATCTGGGCAACCGGGTCTCTATGCTCTTTGAGTGCTTCCAGCACCTGTATGGCCCCAGCCTGGTTGTTGCACACCAGTATCATATCGCAGCCGGCATCCAGGGCAGATCTGGCTCGATCCTCATAATCACCAGCCACGTCAGCGGCGGCCATGGTCAGATCATCACTGAAAATCACCCCCTGAAATCCCAATCTGGAACGCAGGACATCCTTGAGCCAGAAGCTGGAAAATCCAGCAAGCTCTGGTGACAGACTTTCAAAGATAACATGTGCTGGCATGATGGCCTCCAGGCCATGCTCAATCATGCGCGAAAACGGGAGCATATCATCTACCCAAATATCTTCTGGGCGTCGTTTATCAACTGGGAGGGTGTGATGTGAATCCTCCTCAACCCCTCCATGCCCGGGAAAATGCTTGCCCACTGCAGCCATGCCTGCCTCATGTACCCCTAGCATCCAGGAGTGCGCCAGCTCTGAAACTATAGTTGGTTTTATGTGGAAGGCACGGTCTCCGATGACGCTGCTGGTACTACGCCCCAGATCAAGCACCGGGGCAAAACTAAAATCCACGCCAACGGCCCTGAGCTCCGCCGCCATCAGCCAGCCTACGGCCTGGGCTGTTTTTCTAGCCCTACTGCTGTTGTTAGAGTGTATTTCACCAAACCAGCTGGCTGGAGGGAGCCGTACAAATCCCTCCTGGAAACGTTGTACCCTACCCCCTTCCTGGTCCACTGCAATCAAGAGCTCAGGCTTTCTGAGTGCATGTATCTGTTGGATAAGCTCTTTAATCTGTTCGGGTGTTTCAAAATTCCTGCTGAACAGAATCACCCCGCCCGCAGCAGGATGTCCCAGCATCTCACACTCTTCCGGAGTCAGCACCGTTCCGGATAGATCAAACATTAATGGCCCATGGCTCATACAAATTAATCCAGTTAAGTTTTTTGTTTTTTTGCCGATATCCCCTTGTGAGGCTTGTTATAACAGATATCTGGAGAAATGATGCGATTTATATCACTACTGCTGCTACTTTGCTCGACACTTTATTCCGGGTTTGTTATTGCAGAGGATGAGGGAAAGAAAGCAGCCTATTTCTCCCTCAATCCATCACTGATTGCCAATGTACATGGCAAGGCCCGTTATGCCAGGTTCGATGTACAACTGATGGCCAAAGGTGAGGAGAGCATACCAGATCTGCAGCTGCATGCTCCGGCACTTCGACATGAGCTTCTGCTTCTACTGGGCGACCAGAAGGGAGAAGATCTAACAGATCCGAAGGGTAAGGAGAGATTCAGACAGACCGCCCTCAGCGCAGTGGGACAGGTAATCAAGGATCAGACCGGAACCAATAGTGTCAAAGACCTGTTCTTTACCAGTTTTTTTGTTCAGTAAGAGGGCTGTATGTCAATTGTTAGCCAGCTGCTACTCTCTCTGTTCCCTGACATCAAGACTATCCCTAAGATGATCTCCCAACAGGTTGACAGATAGCACAACCAGCATAATGCACACCCCTGGTGCCAGAACCAGATGCGGCGCCACCAGCATGTACCTGGCCCCATCCCGTATCATACTGCCCCAGGATGCCGCAGGCGTCTGTACCCCCAGGCCCAAAAATGAGAGTCCGGCCTCTGCTATCACAATCCCGGCTACACCAAATGTCGCCTCGATAATCAAGGGGGCAGCTATCAACGGCAACAGGTGCTTCCTGACGATGGGTATTCTGCCCTGCCCGAGGGCGATTGCCGCAGCCACATGGTCCCGGTGTTTCAGGGTCAGAACCTGGGCCCGCGCTAGCCTGGCATATCCCACCCAACCTACAATGGAGAGGGCGATTATTACGTTGTCTATTCCCGGCCCCATGACACCTGCCAGTGCGATCGCAAGCAGAATACCGGGAAAAGCGAGAAACAGATCAATAATCCTCACCAGGATCAGATCGGCAACACCACCGCTGTAGGCAGCAAAGGCCCCAAGCATGGTGCCACAGAAGGCAGAAATGGCCACCACCCACACTGCCACCAGAAATGAGGTCTGGGCACCCATAACCAGTCGATCCAGCACCGGACGCCCCAACTCATCACTCCCCAAAATACTCTGCATACCCGGTGTCGCCAGGATGTGCGGCAGGTCTATCTGGTCTGGGGTCAATGGCAGTAGTGGTCCAAAAATGGAGGCCAGCATCCAGAGCAGGAGGATTGAGATGAAGAGTTTTGGCCTCACCTCCCTTCCCCCAGACGAATGCGTGGATCAATCACAACATAGAGCAGATCGGTAAGTGTATTGACCACCACATAGGCCAGGCTGATCACCAGGACACAACCCTGAACCACCGGATAGTCACGTTTCTGGATCGACTCCACCAGCAACGAGCCTAGCCCCGGCCAGGAGAACACGGTTTCCGTGATGACAGCCCCGCCCAGGAGTGTGCCCAGTTGCAATCCCAACAGGGTTATTACCGGCAACCAGGCATTACGCATGGCGTGGCACCAGATCACCCTGCTTTCTGGCAACCCCTTGGCCCTGGCAGTCCGCACATAATCTTCATTCAGCACTTCCAGCAGGCTACTTCGCACCATGCGTGCAAGGATGGCCGCCAGTGCGGTCCCCAGAGTGATGGCAGGCAGGATCACATGCTCTACCCCACCTCGCCCGCTTACGGGGGTAACCCCAAGCCAGAGGGAAAAAATCAGGATCAGAATTGGCCCCATCCAAAAATTTGGGATGGAAACGCCCAGCAGAGAGAAGCCCATGGCACCAACATCTAGCATGCTGTCCTTTCTAATTGCCGCCACAACCCCCAGAGGCACGGCAATGATCACGGCAAACAGCAGTGCATAGACCGCAAGTTCCAGCGTTGCCGGCACTCTCTCTGCGAGAATGTCAGTGATGGGTCGTTGACTATGCAATGAGGTGCCAAGATCTACCCTTGCCAACCCCCTGAAATAGTTAATAAGCTGTTCCAGTACTGGCAGATCCAGCCCCAGCGCAGCTCTAAGTGCTGCCCGGTCTGCCGGATGCGCGGACTCTCCCAGCATCACTTCAACCGGGTCACCTGGGATCAGATGGATCAGGAGAAATACGGTACATATCACACCAATAATCACCAGAATGGCACTGGATAGTCTGGAGATAATATATCCGGTATTCATTAAGTATAAAGACCCTGATTGACTCGCTTGATGCGCTGAGTTTGGGTCCAAATGGCACCAAGCGCAAGGCGCACGAGAGCATCACGGCTAGATGGACAGGTTAAATCAGAGCGTATCTAAGGATTAAGATGTGGTCTATGTGCCGTTAAGTATGTCGAGCAGAGGGGCTGGACGTCCAAAGGCATAGCCCTGTACATAGTCAACGCCAATCGTACCCAGCAACGCGATTGTCTCTTCGTTCTCAACAAATTCCGCAATGGTTTCCATCCCCATGACCTGCCCGATCTCATTGATGGATTTCACCATAGCGCGGTCAATTGGGTTGTTTACTATATCTTTTACAAACATCCCATCGATCTTCAGATAATCCACCGGGAGGTTTTTCAGATAGCCGAACGAGGAGAGTCCACTACCAAAATCATCCAGGGCAAAACTGCAGCCGATACTGCGTAAGGCGGTGATGAAGTTAGACGCCATGGATAGATTGGCTATTGCGGCAGTTTCTGTAATCTCAAAGCAGATTTTTTCTGGACGCATCCCCGTTTCATCAAACCGGTTAATTATAAAGTCCAAAAAGCCGTCCTCGGTCAATGACTGACCGGAGAGGTTGATTGAACATAAACCAATATTGGATAAAAAAGCGTGATGCTCCATCAACAGACAAAAACTGTTGTTGATCACCCAGCGATCAAGCATAGCGATCAGGTTATAACGCTCAGCGGCAGGCAGGAACGACCCCGGTGGAATTATGTCACCCTCATCACTCTGCATTCGAATAAGAAGCTCATAATGCAGCTGCTTCTCCGGTGCCTTTACCATCGGATTGATGCTCTGGGCAAACAGTTGCAGTTGATTCTCTTCCAGGGCTCGGTATATACGGGTAACCCACTCCATTTCACCATGACGCTGGGCTAAATCCCTATCCTCACTGGTGTAGATATGGATTCGACTACGTCCAAGATCCTTGGCCATATAACATGCTGCATCTGCATTTCTAAATAGTTCGGTGAGGTTATGGTCATCACTGGTAATAGCAACCAACCCGATACTTATCCCAATCTTGAACAGACGACCTTCCCATTGAAACTGGAATTTATTAATACTCTCCTGAAGATTTTCTGCTACCTTTCTGGCATTTTCCAGAGAGCAGTACTCCATCAGCATTCCGAATTCATCCCCACCCAGACGGGCCAGGGTATCGTTTGAACGCACCTTACCTGTAAGATGTTGGGATACCTGTCGCAACAGCTCATCACCTGCAGAGTGTCCACAGGTATCATTTACCACCTTGAACTGATCCAGATCCATAAAACACATGGCATGGTGTTGTCTACGATCACCGTTTCTATCCAGAAGATATTGAACCTGTGTCTCAAATTCACGCCGATTAACCAGCCCGGTCAGAGAGTCATGACTGGCCTCAAATGATAACTGCTCTGTTAGTTGGTGTGCTTCGGTAATATCCTCTATCATGCACAGATAATAGGTAATAGCACCATTAGGGTCCTTGATGGGTGAGATAACAATATGGGCCCAGTAACGGCCACCATCTTTCTTCTGGTTGCAAACCTCTCCCCGCCACTCACGCCCATTGCTAAGGGCGTACTGCATCTCTTTTCCATGTTCGATTAGGGTTTCTCTGGACTGGAGGTATTGGGATGATTTACCAATCACCTCTTCCGGCGAATAGCCAGTGACCTGGGTAAACTTAGGGTTTACATACTTGATTCTGTTCTTGTCATCAACAATCAGAACAACACTGGCACTCTGTTCCACTGTATGAGTAAGAACCTGAAGCTGTTCCTCTGCCTGTTTGCGATGGGTAATATCGCGCCCAATTCCAATCAGCCCCAGCAGGTCGCCGTCTACACCATGGAAAGAGCTTCGGATGCTATCTATCAACTGCATTTTCTTATCAGGATAGGTTATCCACTCCTCATTCCGGTAAACCTCTCCTTGATCGATGATGGCATGATCCAGCTCCCTGATCTCCTCTGCCATGCTCTCATTAAACAGATCAAAATCTGTCTTGCCAATCAACTCTTCTTCACTACATCCAACATAGTCACAATATGCCCGGTTACAACCGAGGTATTTACTATTCCTATCCTTAAAGAAAATAAGATCAGGGATTGAATCCACCAATGACCTCAGCATGGCTCGGTCTCGCTCCAACTGGGTCTCAGAACGGGCCTTTAGTTGATCATAGAGATCCTGCATCTCTTTTGACGAGATAGCTAGAGAGCGTTCTCTGGTATAACGGTCCCTGTCCAATTCCTGATATGCATTATTAACCAGCTCCAGCAACTGCCCCAACGGCTTGCTGTCTGGATTTTTCTCATCCAGAATTATTCCAGCTTTTTTGAGCTGCCTGGTTAAAAGACTATGCATAATATGGTAAATATCCAGTTGTTCTGAATACCATATATCGACCGGTAATATCTATTTCTAAAGGTTTTTTTTCTGGGCAGGGTGGAAAGGAGCCATCTATAGCGTGAAATGTGTCATAAATGACAATATTGTTATTATTCGCTCCCGTATTGCAGGGTGGTTTTCCAGGTGTAAACCAGGAACATCCTAAGCGAGTCTTTGATCTCGTGATGCGTTTTGGGACATCCCAGTCCCCAAAACGCACTCGATCTTCGACAACCTGTTATTGCCCCGGTCGTCCCGGTCACTGGCACTGCGCGACAACCTCGCAAGCTCGTTGCCGCTCC
>JAAGZL010000473.1 GCA_024206335.1 Gammaproteobacteria bacterium | reverse complement strand
GGTTGGAATTGGCCAGTGGCATAAACACCTGGGTAGAGCCCTCCTCCGACAACTGCTGCAGGCCTTTTTCCAAGGCCTTGGCTTTGAGAGGATCCTTAAGGCGAATCAACCGGAACATCTCCGGCGCAAAATGAGGAATACCGGTGTACTTCAAATCTTCACCCTCGGTGAAAGTATCACCGATCTGGATGGTGCCATGGTTGTGCAGCCCGATAATATCCCCGGAGGTCGCCTCCACCACCGCCTCCCGCTCACCAGCCTTAAAAGTCACCGCGTCGGCAATTTTGACATCTTTATTGATACGCACGTGGCGCATTTTCATGCCCTTGCTATAGGTACCCGAACAGATGCGCATAAATGCTACCCGGTCGCGGTGTTTGGGGTCCATATTGGCCTGAATTTTAAAGATGAAGCCACTGAATTTCTCTTCCTCGGCAGCCACTTCGCGACTGGCTGTCAACCGCCCCAGTGGCGCTGGCGCCCACTCGACAAAACCATCAAGCATCTCTCGCACGCCAAAGTTGGACAAGGCTGTACCGAATAAAACCGGTGTTAATTTACCATCCAGGTAAGCCTGCAAATCAAATTCATGACTGGCACCGCGCACCAGCTCTACCTCCTCAACATAGTCATCGTAGTAGACCCCGAGTAATTCCCGGGCCTCGTCGCAGTCCAGCCCTTTGATCTGCACATCGTCGGGTATCACGTTGCTCTGGCCCTGCCTGAACACATGAATCGTGTCGGTATAGAGGTTGTAAACACCCTTGAATTCCTTGCCCATTCCAATAGGCCAATTGATCGGCGCTCCCTGGATCGACAAAACCTCTTCGATCTCATCTAACAGATCAATAGGGTCGCGAATATCGCGATCCACTTTGTTGACGAAGCTGAGAATAGGAGTATCCCGCAGGCGGCACACATCCATCAACTTGATGGTTCGCGCCTCCACGCCCTTGGCGCCATCGACCACCATCAGCGCGGAATCAACCGCCGTCAGGGTGCGGTAGGTATCCTCGGAAAAGTCTTCGTGCCCGGGAGTATCGAGCAGGTTCACCACTCGCTTTTTATAGGGAAACTGCATCACCGATGAGGTCACCGATATGCCCCGCTCCTGCTCCATACTCATCCAGTCGGAGGAGGCATGGCGATCGGCCTTTTTCCCCTTGACGGTGCCTGCCACCTGGATCAGG
>JAAGZL010000472.1 GCA_024206335.1 Gammaproteobacteria bacterium | reverse complement strand
ATAAGTCCTACTTCCATCTCATTCATAGTTGCTGCTAAAGTCCTGACAAGTTGGTTGGTGTTTAATGCTGCTATACGTCCCACATATACAGGTGACTGACTGAAAACTAGTGCTATTGGTTGATCATCATAGATGTCTACTGCTGAACCTACTACATTGAGTATCCTACCAAGTGATATTCTTCCTACTGGCACAATAACTGCCTGCATGTTCAATTGTATTGTACACTTCCAAGTGCTGAGACCTTCTGTAGATCCTAAAGAGATACATCTCAGTATTCCTCCATACATCTGCTGGCTAACTTCTGCAACTAGGCTATTCCAATATGACTTAACAAGTAAATATAACGAAGTGAATCCTAGTACAAGATCTACTCTATGGCTGGGTGCTAAAACGGACTCTGACCTACTGTATGACTCTTCCATTACTCCATAATCATTGTGTTCACGACTTGTCCATTCCATTCCTACTGGTACGTCTAATTGGGTTCCATATGCTCCTGGTATTAAGTGTATCACGGCTAACAAATAGGTATCATTGTACGGGATCTGATCTATGAAGGAGTGAAAGTTTGACATACTATTGGTTGCGGTTATTCCTTCTCTGAAACAAACACATGGTCTGACTACAGTTATGGAGTCATATACAGTTGGGTAAAACATATCTCTTCCAATATAAAAGGCTTTTTGTCCAGGTGTCTCAAATTCTGCTAGTCCTTGTCTCACTCTCCTATATGCTGATCTCTCACTTAAATAGATGTCTGAAGCTAACTGTACGTCTACTACTGGTCCTAAACATGCTGCTATATAGCCATGGTTGCTCATTAAAGGTCTTGAATGGTTGACATTGATACTGACTGATTCCTCTGGCTGATCCTAGTATACGGTACTGACTAAAAGCAATGTGACTTAACAAGAGAATAGTACTGTTGCAGGTGCTTTGTATGTTGGTCCACCTACCTCTGACCACTCCTGCCCAGGGAGAATATAAAGAAAAAGACGAAAAAGAACTCCTGTTAGGGAGGGAAAGCTTAGTGTTCTGCTCACTGCGGCCTATTAGTATGGTGCAAGTTGTCTAGTTCCAATGATGTTGGGTAAGAGCTGTGACCAAAACAGTTAGGAATGGTCTGCGGATTGACATGCCTTGTTGATACCCAGGATCCAGATGCTAGT
>JAAGZL010000471.1 GCA_024206335.1 Gammaproteobacteria bacterium | reverse complement strand
AGGTTCCCCCAAGGATTCAATTAAGTTAACTGTCACCTTAATTCTCATTTAGGTGGGTGTCCCGAATGGCGGTGTTTAAGAGTGTGTGTCCCTGTGGTTCTCTTTTTCTTGTCTAAAACCGTGGTCTGTCCCCTATTGTTCACAGCTTTTGGACTTGATGGATTAAGTCATGTTATACATACTTCGGGATTTTTATTTTTCGACGGGAGCAATTGAATGCCCAGCAACGATACAAAGAATGAGACGGGTTTTACAGCTTCAGGTGTTGGGTTTCCTTATGGCTCGGCAAAACCAGACGGCGCGGCCATCGCAGAACTGGAACAGTATTACTCCGTCATCTCCAGGTTTGTTGCCGGTACTTCGAATCGACTAGTAATTAAAGGTCATGCAAGTGCTCCTGGAGCCGACCAGTACAATAAAAACCTTTCGCAAAAACGGGGGGAATGGCTACGAGATTGGTTGGTTAAAGAAAAGGGAATTGACCCTGATCGGATTTCCGTTATCCCTATGGGCGAAACGCCAGTTCACCTCACGATCGATTCCTCTCTTCCAGATCGACCTGACAATCCGGAAGATCGAGTCGCGGTAATTAGTGTCGTGACCGAGCAACCAGAAGAAGTCCTGACAGATGTACAGGAAAAGTCAGTCGAAAGGCAAGAAGACACCAAGGAGGACTTTGAAGAAGGGAAAGATTTGTTTGAATCCGTTACAGACGATTTAGATGCCGCAATTCGGGATGTGATTGACTATGAAGAGAATCCTTTTGGAGAAAGACCGAGTGCAGATCCAGAAGTGTTTGCCGGTCAAGCAAAAGACAAGATATCTGAGGCAAAAGATGCTGCAGCAAAAGGCGGCGCCGCAGTTTTTAAATTACTTGCAGGGCAAGTGATTGGCGGTGTGGTCGAAGTTTCAATTGCACAAGGTGCCTCAAAATTACGTGCTGCTCGTGAGCCACTATACATAGCAATGGCAGAGGGAGTAGCTGCAGGAATTGATTCATCTTATGAGCCCCAAGGGTACGCACATTGGGGGCAGACTCAGAAAAAAGTGTTTGAAGGTACAAAATCGGAATTCTCCAAGTTATCTCAACTTCAGAAGTATCAGACTGCATTGTTTCTAATTCGAGTTCAAAAAGGCCAGTTTATCGATGCTGCTGTGACAAAAGGAAATTTTATGTCATTTTTTGAGTCGGGAGACATTGCTGACGCTGCCCGTCAACTGTTCAAGCTGCCGCGGTACTCGACTGCTGCCTCTGACGGAAGGCCTGATAACCCTGTAGATTTGTCTGAAGAAGCCGCAGCAGATGAAGCACAGCAGAACGCAAATCCAATCGCCGCTCAAGCTTCATCAGATGACCATGTGCCTAGCGACAGTTCCTCGCAAACCGACGACGAAGAACCGGCGGAGCCAGCCGCTGGCGAACCTGAAGAAGAGAAAGAGCAAGAGGATCAGGAGCAAAAAGATCAGGAACAAAAGATAGAACCTGACGATGACGAGCCCGAAGACGAGCAAGAAAATGGGCCTGAAGGCCAGGAACATGACGGGGCAGGCGGAAGCAAACCTAATCAGGAAGAAGCGCCGCACGAAGAGTCGCCGCCGGAACCACCACCAGCTGCTGGGTAATATTGGAAATAAGACTATGAGTGAAACAAGTGAGCAAGCTTTGGAGCTATTTCGGAGCGGTGAAATAGCAGGAGCGCGTATTGGATTCCAATCGGCAATAGTAGAGGTGCCTGATAGCAGTCTGAACCGCTATTATCTGGCTGTCTGTGAGTTTCGACTAAAAAACTTTGAAGAAAGCCGTAAACAACTATGGGCTGCGATACGGTATAACCCTAGTTATGCCAAAAGTTGGTATTACTTGGGATTAATTGAGGAGCGAACGGGTGGGGGGCTCGCTAAGCAATACTTCGAAGCTGCTTTGCTTGCAGATCCAGATTTTGCCAAAGCTCGCGAAAAACTTGGCAAGGAACAGGCACACAATGTGAGTGGTTCAAAAACTGCACCTGTCCCGGTATCAATTCCCCAAGATCGTCAACAATCCGACACGGTTTCAGTTTTAGAAGAAGATGACCCCGCTGGGCCAGGAAAGCTGGTCTACTCCTCGCAGCGGAGATTGAGTAGCTTCGGCCGACATGTTTTCCTCTTGCTTCTATTATTACCATTATCGATAATAATGTTGGCTGTCTTACATGAGTTTCGTGGTCCCAAAGAACTTGTTCTAATAATTATTCCGCTGCTGGTAATTATTGTCCTCGATGCGTTTTTGAGATCACGAACTACTCGCTACGTAGTTCACGAACGTCGCCTAGACATTCACTCCGGTATTTTGTTTCGTACGGTCCGTTCGGTTTGGCTATTTAAGATTGCTGATTTAACCATGAAACGTAGCCCGATCGATCTTTTAACCAGGAACGCAACGATCGATATAGAAGCAGAAACTGGCAATGTTGGAGTAACCGGCTTGGTTCCCCCAAAAGGTGAGCGAGCGGTTTTATTTGCTCATAAAGTTTTCGACGAACTTCGAACAGCCGTTAGAGACCAGCGTGGCGAGATCAAGAAAATGTGGTACTAATTGGCCTTTAAAATCACGAACTCTGATGTCAACACTGATAGATATATCCTGAAGATTACTGATAGTGAACTCATTCCGATTACTATTACAAGACGGGCGCACAACGCCTCAAACGAGTATTCAATATCGATATCTCGACCTGTGACGTATATGGTGGTGCCGTCAGAGTGATTGCCAGTATCGAAGATCCTGCGGTGATCAAACAGATACTTACACACCTTCAGAGAAAAGCGGAATCAAAAGAATTCAATCCATTGCCCGAGAGCAGGGCTCCGCCCCAGGGGAGTTTGT
>JAAGZL010000470.1 GCA_024206335.1 Gammaproteobacteria bacterium | reverse complement strand
TTACATTTAGTAGTATTCATTAGGAGGTTCATTGGACTAGTCCATTTGGTAAGACAGTAGTACATAGTAAGAGGTAATTCAAGACAGGTGTATATCAAGAAGGATAGTTAGGAGCAAACAGTAGATTAATAGTAGTATCAATTAAGACAGACTTATACCACATACATGCCAATAGAGTTTATACCAATATCCATGGGCTGATATTCTTAATAGAGCAGATTTAGGAATCCTTAGTATTAACCCTAGCAAGTAAATGAAAGTCCCATACCATTGGGCAAATAGCATATGCTATTATAAGGTGTCACATGTACATACTAGTAGATAACAGTTATACACTTGTATAGAACAAGACAGATACATCTCATTAAGTCATTGGTAATAGACACACATGGAGAGATTAGCTAGCAGCACATAGTAGTGAGACAAGTAACTATAGACCTTGGTAGAGAAGTGAAGTAGTATTAGTATTAGCACATGCATGTTTATTGAAGCAACAGTTTCTTATGTTTGATACTTATTAGCAATGGATACTTGAATACAACAGATATAGACTAGTAGTATTGGTTATTAGCACACATATATAGGAAGGAAGTAATATAGAGACCACACTGTTTATTACACCATAGATTAATAGTAACATATTAGTAGTAGTTGTTAATATCTGGACATGTTCTAAAGGAGTATTAGCAGTACACCTATATATGTATAGTATAAGCTTCTTTATATATAAGCACATAAGCAGGATCTCTATTAGTACACATATAAGATATACCATATAACATATAGCAAGCAGGAATATAGCAGTAAGTCTTATAACATATATGAAGCAGGAATATAACAGCAGTAGTAGTTACAGGTGAAGCTAGTCATGGAAATGGTCCGAGGGCCAAAAAAATTTTGAGAAATTTGGGGGAATACGTGCCAAAATACAG
>JAAGZL010000469.1 GCA_024206335.1 Gammaproteobacteria bacterium | reverse complement strand
TGACCCAAGGCATTGTAGTCATGGCTCGTGACGCTTAGTTTGGCGTCGGTCTGGCGGGTCATGCGGCCCAGCTTGTCGTAGCCAAAACGGGTGACCTTGCTGTTGGCACCGGTCACACTCAGTGTGCGGCCACGGCTGTCGTAGGCGTAGGTGGCGGTAGTCAGCCAACTGCCGTCTGTTCGCTGGATCTGTATCTGGCTAAGGCGGTTCTTGCCGTCATAAGAGCGCTTTTGAATCTCACCCGGGGCCACAGGAACGACGGTGCGCCCGATCTCTATCTGCACCAGGTTGTTCTCGTTATAGGTGAGGATGGTCTGCTCACCCAGTGGGTTGGTAACATTGATCAGTCGGTTACGCGCATCGTATGCGTGGATGGTTTTCTTACCGGCTGCATCGGTCACTGATGCCAGGTTGCCGCGGGTGTCATAAGTGTTGATTGTGGCCAGATCACTGAATGTCACACCGGCGGCACCTTTAAAATAACGGCGGGTGGGATAGAGGCTGCCGTTGTCGTAGGCTAGGTTGATGCTGGTATTGTCCGCATAGGTGATACTGACGGTCTGGCCGCGGCTGTTGTAGGCGTAAGTGGTGGTCTGATCGCCGCCATGACCTGCATCACGTTTTTGTGTAACTGTTTTTATGTTGTTGGGTTTACCATTACCATCGTAGAAAAAGGTGTATTCAGTACGAAATATCCTGGCTGGTTCATCACTGCTTACGATCTCTTCGCTCGCGACCCAGGCCCCATCGTAGGTCCTGGTGGTGGTGAGGGTGCGGCCATCACCCCGGTTGACGGTTTCGGTCAACAAACGCCCGTCACTGTCATAGCTATTGTCGGTGGCATTGACCAGTGTGCGATTGGCCGTGTCGGTGGTGGTGTTACATTTGATGGCGGCATTGTTACTGGCCCGGCCCCAGCGTTCCTTGCGTGTCACCCGGTAATCACTATTGCGGGTATTGATCGTGAGATAACCCTCGGCGTCCTCATGCTCGCTAACATAACCGATATCATCAAAACAGAAGTGATCAACAGCATTCACGGGGTTGGCGCCTTTCTCGTCCGTTACGGTTACCGTCGCCCTGGTCTCGATATAGTCATCCACATAGTCAAATGCGGTCGTCTCATTGCCG
>JAAGZL010000468.1 GCA_024206335.1 Gammaproteobacteria bacterium | reverse complement strand
GTGTGGGTCAAACTCTTGTAGTCTCGCATAGGTACTTTCCTTTTCTCTTGGTAGAGATTTGAAAGTAAGCTTTACCGTAGTCTCGGTAAAACCTATGCGAGTCACCCCAGCTGAGCTGGGGGTTTACCCAATTTAATTATGTCGGCTATCTACTTAGGTATTTCTAACACCCTATGAATATTGTTCTTATTGGAATGCGTGGTGCTGGTAAGTCGAATATCAGTCGTCGCCTGAGTTTTCTTACCAAGCGTCCGGTGCTATCTACTGACCTGCTGGTTGAGTATGAGAACGGAGGCCAATCCATATCAGAGATTATTGCCGCCACCGATGGCAACTGGCAGCTGTTCAGGCAGATGGAGTTTGAGGTGGTACAGAAGCTATCGGTGATTGACAATGCCATTATCGACTGTGGTGGTGGCGTCATAGTGGATGTGGCCGACGATGGAAGTGAGGTCTACAGTGAGCGCAAGGTTAACCTGCTGAAGGCCAATGGTCAGGTGGTCTGGCTGAAGGGTGATATAGAGCGCCTGGCGGCCAAGGTTAAGGGTGACCAGCGGCGGCCGACACTGGATGAGACCAGGTCGGCACATGAGGTGATGCAGCGACGTATGCCGTTTTACCAGCAGGCGGCGGATATCGTGCTGGATATTGAGGGCAAGCGGCGCAAAAAAATTGCCCGTAAGATCTATCGCAAGTTCTACAGCCAGGAACCAGAGAGTATTGGCCTGTAACCCAGGGCGATATTTTCGCTTAACCACAGCGTTAGTCGGTTTTTTATGGCCGTCTGTTTCCGAATCTATTTCGGAAAAAATAACTTCCTGAAACTGACAGATTCGGCTGGATTCAGATAGACGAAACACTCCGTATCAAGTAGAATTCTGCCAGTTGGTGCTGTTGTAGTTCGGCAACGCCTCTCCCTGATTAATTATTGTTTTCGGGCGTACCTGATTGGTTCGTCCGGTTTAGCATGCCTGAAGAGGACAGTTTCCTTGAGAAAATCCGCTTTATTGGTCCTTGAAGATGGAACCCTGTTCCGAGGGTACTCTATTGGAGCCGATGGTCAGACCGTGGGCGAGGTGGTTTTTAATACCGCCATCACCGGCTACCAGGAGATCCTGACCGATCCATCCTACTCTAGACAGATCGTTACCCTTACCTATCCGCATATTGGCAATACCGGTACCAACGATGAAGATGAAGAGTCCACGGCGATTCACGCCGCCGGGCTGATTATCCGTGATCTGCCTTTGCTGGTGAGTAACTGGCGTAGCCAGAAATCCCTGGATCAGTACCTGTCGGATAACGGTATTGTGGCCATTGCCGACATAGATACGCGCAAACTCACCCGCATCCTGCGTGAGAAGGGGGCCCAGAGCGGCTGCCTGATTGCGGGTGACAGTATCGATGAGACGGCGGCGCTGGCGGCGGCCCAGGGCTTTCCCGGTCTCAAGGGTATGGATCTGGCCAAAGAGGTAACCACTGCCGCTCCCTACCAGTGGACGCAGGGCAGCTGGGAGCTGGAACAGGGATTACCTGAGGCACAGCCATTCTCTGCCGAAGAGCTGCCGCATCATGTGGTGGCCTATGACTACGGCATCAAACGCAATATTCTGCGCATGCTGGTGGATCGAGGTTGTCGTGTAACCGTGGTGCCGGCCCAGACCCCTGCCAGCGATGTGCTGGCAATGCAGCCGGATGGCATCTTTCTCTCCAACGGCCCTGGTGATCCGGAGCCATGCGACTACGCCATCGAGGCCATTCAGCAGGTGGTGAAGAGTGATATACCTGTATTCGGTATCTGCCTGGGACACCAGCTGCTCTCCCTGGCCAGTGGCGCCCAGACCGTGAAGATGAAGTTTGGACACCACGGCGCCAACCACCCGGTACAGGATTTGAGCAACAAGATGGTTATGATCAGTAGCCAGAATCACGGTTTTGCCGTGGACGAGAAGAGTCTCCCGGAAAATCTGCAGGCGACACACCGTTCGCTATTTGATGACTCTCTGCAGGGGATTCAGCGTACGGATAAGCCTGCCTTCGGCTTTCAGGGTCACCCTGAGGCAAGTCCGGGTCCACACGATGTTGCCCCGGTGTTCGATCATTTTATTGAATTAATGGAAACAAAGTAACCACAAAGCACGCAAAGATCTTTTGATTCTTGGCGCTCTTTGCGCCCTTAGCGGTTAATTGAATATGCCTAAAAGAACTGACTTAAAAAGCATTATTATTATTGGCGCCGGACCCATTGTTATCGGTCAGGCCTGTGAATTTGACTACTCCGGGGCCCAGGCCTGTAAGGCGCTGCGGGAAGAGGGGTATCGGGTTATCCTGGTAAACTCCAATCCTGCCACCATCATGACCGACCCGGAGATGGCCGATGCCATCTATATCGAGCCCATCACCTGGCAGACGGTAGAGCGGATAATCGAAAAAGAGCGACCGGATGCGCTGCTTCCAACCATGGGTGGGCAGACCGCACTCAACTGTGCCCTGGATCTGGTGCGCGAGGGCGTGCTGGAGAAGTATGGGGTGGAGATGGTTGGGGCCTCCCGCGAGGCCATCGATAAGGCGGAGGACCGCGATCTGTTCCGGAAGGCGATGCGGAAGATTGGTCTGAATATGCCACGTTCTGCCATTGCCCACAGTATGGAAGAGGCGCATCAGGTTCAGGCCCAGATTGGCTTTCCTACCATTATCCGTCCATCCTTTACCATGGGTGGTTCCGGTGGTGGTATTGCCTATAACCGGGAGGAGTTCGAGGAGATCTGCACCCGCGGGCTGGATCTGTCACCCACCACTGAACTGCTGATCGAAGAGTCTGCTCTGGGATGGAAAGAGTATGAGATGGAGGTGGTGCGCGATCATAAAGATAACTGCATCATCATCTGCTCCATCGAAAATCTGGACCCCATGGGGGTGCACACCGGTGACTCCATTACCGTAGCCCCGGCCCAGACCCTTACCGATAAAGAGTACCAGATCATGCGCGACGCCTCCCTGGCGGTGTTGCGCGAGATCGGGGTGGATACCGGTGGCTCCAACGTGCAGTTTGCCATCAACCCGGAAGATGGTCGCATGATCATCATTGAGATGAATCCGCGTGTCTCCCGCTCTTCGGCCCTGGCCTCCAAGGCCACCGGCTTCCCCATTGCCAAGGTTGCGGCCAAGCTGGCGGTAGGCTTTACTCTGGATGAACTGCGCAATGATATCACCGGTGGTGCTACGCCGGCATCGTTTGAGCCCAGTATCGATTATGTAGTAACCAAGATTCCACGCTTTGCCTTTGAGAAATTCCCCCAGGCCGATGATCGACTAACCACGCAGATGAAATCAGTGGGCGAGGTGATGTCCATTGGGCGCACCTTCCAGGAGTCGTTTCAGAAGGCGTTGCGCGGTCTGGAGACTGGCATGCGCGGTCTGGATGAGATCGTGGATTTGGAGGCTGACGGCGCCAAGGATGAGATTCTGCGCGAGATTCGCCAGCCTGGTGCCGAGCGCCTGCGGTTTCTGGCCGATGGCTTCCGTATCGGTATGAGCATGGAAGAGTTGTTTGATGCCACCGCCATTGATCCCTGGTTCCTGGTGCAGATTGAAGAGCTGATTACTCTGGAGGCAGAGGTGCGCGCTGGCGGTATCGATTCCCTGGATGCAGAACGTATGCGCTATCTGAAGCGTAAGGGTTTTGCCGACGGCCGCCTGGGAATACTTACCGGCGTTCCCCCCAAAGAGCTGCGTAAGAAACGTCATTCCCTGGGTGTGCGCCCGGTGTATAAGCGAGTGGATACCTGTGCGGCAGAGTTTGCCACCAGCACCGCCTATCTCTACTCAACCTATGAGGATGAGTGCGAGTCGGAACCGACTGATCGCAAGAAGATCATGGTCCTGGGTGGCGGCCCCAACCGCATCGGTCAGGGCATCGAATTTGATTACTGCTGTGTGCATGCCGCCTTCGCTTTGCGCGATGATGGCTATGAGACCATCATGGTCAACTGTAACCCGGAGACCGTCTCCACCGACTACGACACCTCAGACCGGCTCTATTTCGAGCCGCTTACCCTGGAGGATGTACTGGAGATCATCGACCTGGAGAAGCCGGCCGGTGTGATCGTGCAGTATGGTGGCCAGACCCCACTCAAGCTGGCGCGAGATCTGGAAGCAGCCGGGGCACCGATCATCGGCACCAGCCCGGACTCCATCGATCTGGCGGAAGACCGCGAGCGTTTCCAGCAGCTGGTAGAGAAGCTGGAACTGAAACAGCCACCCAACCGCACTGCCACCGAGGCCGAGCAGGCCGTACTGTTGGCGGAAGAGATCGGCTACCCACTGGTAGTGCGCCCCTCCTATGTGCTGGGTGGTCGTGCCATGGAGATCGTATATGATCAGGAGGACCTGCGCCGCTATATGCGTGAGGCGGTGAGTGTCTCCAACGACTCTCCTGTATTGCTGGATCGTTTTCTGGATGACGCCATCGAGGTGGATGTGGACGCCATCTGTGACGGCAAGGATGTGTTGATTGGCAGCATCATGGAACATATTGAACAGGCCGGGGTACACTCCGGTGACTCCGCCTGCTCCTTGCCACCCTATACCCTGTCTAACTCGGTGCAGGATCGGATGCGCGAGCAAATCAGAAGCATGGCGCTGGAGTTGAAGGTCATCGGGCTGATGAACACCCAGTTCGCCATCAAGGATGACGATATCTATGTTCTGGAAGTGAATCCACGCGCTTCCCGTACCGTACCCTTTGTCTCCAAGGCCACCGGCGTGCAACTGGCCAAGGTGGCGGCCCGCTGTATGGCTGGCATAAGCCTGAAAGAACAGGGCGTTACCGAAGAGGTGATACCGCAAAACTATTTTGTAAAAGAGGCGGTATTTCCATTTATCAAATTCCCGGGTGTGGATACCTTGCTGGGGCCGGAGATGAAATCCACCGGTGAAGTGATGGGTGTAGGCAAGACCTTTGGCGAGGCATTTGCCAAGGCGGTTGAGGGTGGAGGCATGGCCCTGCCTAAGGGCGGTCGTGCCCTGCTATCGGTACGGGACGCAGATAAGAAGCGCCTGATCGGAATCGCCCGCAGCCTGCGTGATCTTGGGTTTGAACTGTTCGCTACCGGCGGAACCGCCAAGGCGGTACTGGAGGCCGGCATTGAGTGTGAACGGGTCAACAAGGTGGCCGAGGGGCGTCCGCATATTGTGGATATGATCAAGAATGATTACTTCAGTATTATTGTGAATACTACCGAGGGTAAGCAGGCGATTGCGGACTCCAGTGCGATCAGACGCTCGGCCCTGCAACATAAGGTAAGTTACACTACCACCATGTCTGGTGGCGAGGCGTTCTGCCTTGCGGTAAAGCAGCTGGACGATGTGGATGTGAACAGTCTGCAGGAACTGCATGCGCAGGTTTGATGAGGTGAAGGGTTAGATATGAGCAAGGTACCAATTACAGTCAAAGGCGCAGAGATGTTGCGCGCAGAGTTGACCCGATTGAAGCAGGATGCCCGCCCCAAGGTGATTGCAGCCATCGCCGAGGCGCGTGCTCACGGTGATCTGAAGGAAAATGCCGAGTACCATGCGGCCCGTGAGCAGCAGGGGTTTATCGAGGGCCGCATCAAGGATATTGATGGTAAGCTGTCACATGCTCAGATTATTGACGTCAAGACCATGAATCCTAATGGTAAGGTGGTGTTTGGAGCTACCGTTGATGTGTATGAAGAGGAAGAGGATTCTGAGCACACCTTCCAGATAGTGGGTGAGGATGAGGCCGACTATAAGCAGGGGCTGATCTCTGTAAGCTCACCCGTGGCCCGTGCCCTGATTGGCAAGGAGGAGGGTGATGTGGCCGTGGTGGAAACGCCAAAGGGCCCGCGTCATATGGATATTTTGGAAGTTAGATACGAGTAGTCAATCCAGGTGACCCTTGTGGGTAATACGCAAATTTGTGATTGGGTTGACTCTGTCCCCTCACAATTCGATTAGCTTCCAATAGCTATCTTCGGTTTTTTCGGGTGTCTCCGATACAGCGCTGCAATATGTCCAATAGAGTGGATGAATTCCGCATCGGTCTGTTCGCAGATACTATCTATCATCGCCTGCCTGTCATCCCGATCTCCGCTGCTCAGCTTGATCTTGATGAGTTCGTGGGAGTCCATGGCGATGTCGATCTCATTTAATACGCCCTCGCTGAGGCCTTTCTGGCCGATGATGACCACCGGTTTGAGGTGGTGAACCAGTTTTTTCAGTTTGCGACGCTGTTGTTCGGTAATGGACATATCTGTTTCTCTGGAAAAAGAGGCGGATTATAGCGCAGTTTTACCGGTGGTATTTGAAAAAATTGCTGGTGGTTTGGTTGATATTCAAATCTTTGGATCATGTCTTTATAGATGACTCAAATTTTGGGGTCATATAGTACGGGAAAACAAGATTTGCTTTAAGCCATTCAATCTTATGGTGTAGTCCAAAAGTAGGTTTTAGTGCCAGCTAGTTATATTAAATGCAGGATGGACAGTTCAACCTAGATTCCTCAGTTGACCACTACACTACGAATGGTGTACTGGGATGCTGTATAATATGTTGTAAAATCAAAGAGATGCTGTTGGGTGGTAGGGTGTTGTTGACTGTTAAGAGCAGGCGGTTAATTGCCCACTAATTTCCAGTTTATTAATTTGGCCCCATAATATGGAGGCTTCAGCTGTTATATTATGGGGCCAGGTTAATAATATAGGTTGGTCCTGATCGTCTTAGTCTATATCAAATAGTTCATTCTCAGATATTTGGATATTACCAATAATTTGATCATACACCAGGGTATTAGAGGCCGACATTAATTTTGCTGGTGTCAGGCGTTGTGCTGATACCAGAATCTGTTATTGATTTTAACCGACTCTTTGTTTCATTTATCTGCTACGTATGGATGATCTGGTATCAGTTGTGCTGCGGTTGAAAGTATGTCTTCCCACAGTTCTGGTGCCTCAGATTCCAGTTCTTCCTGATAACGTTCAAGATAGTGTGTGAATAGCTTTGTGTCCTTGTTGAAGGCGTAGATCTCAAATAATTTAGCCTTCAGCTTTGGTAGTTCCGGATATTTTTCAATGGATCTGTGCAGGGTTGATTCTGCCTCTGTGAAGCGTTTATATGCAAGATCTACATCCACAGTGGTGATGATTAAGTCTATGTCCTGATCGGTCTTCTTCTGGCTGGATTCAGACAGTAAAGTCTCGGTAGTTGGTAGATCATCATCCAATATTTCTGCGTATGGGTTAGGCTTGTCATGGGCTATATTTGATATTTCATCCTCAGATGTTTGGACGTTACCAATAATCAGCTCATCATCCACTGGGTCCTGCTCATCCTGGTCCACAATGGACAGTTCATCCTCAGAAATCTGGATGTCACCAATAACCAGCTCATTATCCGCTGGGCCCTGCTCATCCTGGTTCACAATGGACAGTTCATCCTCAGAAATTTGGATGTCACCAATAACTAGCTCATCATCCACTGGGTTCTGCTCATCCTGGTCTATATTGAACAGTTCATCCTCAGATATCTGGATGTCAGCAATAACTAGCTTATCATCCACTGGGCCCTGCTTATCATGATCTATATTGAACAGTTCATCCTCAGAAATCTGGATGTCACCAATAATCAGATCATCAGCTAATACGTCAGTGTGTGGCTTGGGCTCATCAGTGGTTTGAGCCTCTTGATGGTCTGGCAGTGTGGCTTGGTGATTGGCTTCAGGAATTGTTTTATCTGTGATCTTTTGTGCGGTATCTGAAGCTGTATCCTCCAGCATATTATCGAATGGGTCCTTCTCATCCTGGTCTATAGTGAACAGTTCATCCTCAGATATCTGGATATCACCAACAACTAGTTCTTCTACCAGAGTGTCTGGTCCAAGGTTCATTTTGCTCTCGTCGAGAGACATGCTGGTGGCAGAATCTGTTGATGGTTTTTCGTCTGTTTGTTCGTTATGTATGCCTGTAACGTATGGGTGATCAGGTATTAGTTGTGCGGCGATGGTTAGGACGCCTTCCCATAATTCTGGCGTCTTTGATTCCAACTCTTCCTGATAACGCTCCAAGTAGCGTGTGAATAGTTTGGTGTCTTTGCTGAAGGCGTAAACCTCAAATAATTTGGCCTTAAGCTTTGGTAGTTCTGGATGTTTGTCTATGGAGTTGTGCAGAATTGATTCTGCCTCCGTAAAATTTCCGTGCGCGAGAGATGCGTCTACAGTGGTGATGACTGAATCTATGTCCTGGTCGGTATCATTATGGTCGGACTCAAATAGTAAGCTGTCTGGAGTGAGTAGATCATCATCTAATGATTTAGCGTGTAGCTTAGGTTTGTCAGTGAATTGAGACTCCTGATTGGTTGCTACAGCAATTGGTTTTACAACTTCAGAAATTGTATTTTCTGAGTCTTTATGTTTTGTATCAAAAGTCGTTTCCTGCCACACATTATCGAATAGATTCTGCTCGTTCTGGTCTATATTAAACAGTTCATCCTCAGCTGTCTGGATATCACCAACAACTAAATCATCCACCAGAGTGTCAGATCCAAGATTAATATTGCTCTCTTCTGGGTATGTGCTGGCGCTAGAATCTGGTGATGGTATTTCATTCGTTTGTGTGCCGTGTATACCCGCGACGTATGGATGATCTGGTATCAGTTGTGCAGCGATGGCTAGGATGTCTTTCCATAGTTCCGGTTCCTTGGATTCTAGCTCTTCCTTATAACGTTCCAAATCGCGTGTGAATAGTTTAGTGTCCTTATTGAAGGCATAAATCTCGAATAATTTGGCCTTGAGCTTTGGCAGTTCTGGATGTTTGTCAATGGAGTTGTGTAGAATTGATTTCGCCTCTGTAAGACGTCCGTATGCAAGATATACATCTACAGTGGTGATGATTGAATCTATGTCCTGGTCGGCCTCATTATGGCTGGACTTAAGTTGTAAGTTGTTTAGGTCGTTATTTAATATTTCAGTGTCTGACTTAGACTTGTCTGTGGTTTGAGACTTATTAATGCCTGAAGATATGCTTGGGTGCTTGGTTTTAGAGGTTATTTTGTCTTGGCTGTCATGTGCTATATCAGATGTCGTCTCCTGCGACGCATTCAGGTCTGTGTCTTCAGGTTTCTCTGCATTGGTTGCTGAAATTATTGGTGTGTTAGATGAGTTGGAAGAAGGTTTTGCCCCGTCCTGATATGGTTCCTGCAGGTAATTTTCATCTGCCTTGCGGTTTCTTCTTTTATTAGCAATTATCAAGGCTAGAATAATTAGGAATATGACAGCCAGAGCGATGACAACATATTTCATTACATTAAGCATCTGCCCCTGGGATTTCAATGCCTCAATGTCGCCTTTATCTTTATTTAGCTTTGTGATTCCTGCCAGGTCTGTTTTAACTTCTGACACGGATGGCTCTTCATTAGCTGGTGTTTTTAGCTCAGCCGTATTACGGGTTGGGTTTTCTGGTTCAGTTTGAGTTTCGACAGCTGCTGATTCATGAACAGTTTCTGGCTCCATGGCCTGAGCTGGTTCAGTTGTCAGATCTGTCTCGGATCTGGTAATCTCACTGCCCTCAGAAGTTGGATCACTATCGGCTATTTTTCCAGAAACCACGTTGATTGTCTGGTTGGTTTTGTCTAACTCATCCTGAATCAGTGCTAACTTGTCCTTTAGGGCTGTACGTAGCTTGATTAGGTTGTGGTTTATTGCGGTAAGAGAGCTAATATCTTGTTTAGCTTCGGTTATAGATTTACTAAGTTGTTCGATATCCCCGTTTGGATAGGCTATGTTGTCCTGGGGCTGCAGGATCTCTTCTGGCTGCTCTTCCGGGGCTGCTACGACCTTTAGCTTGGCGTCATCATCTTGTTCAGTTGCGTCTGCTGCTGGCTCCTGCTCAGCGCTGTCATTTACTTTCTGTTCTTCTGCTGGCGCTGATTGATTATTTTCAGGTGTCGTTGTGGTTGCTGTTTCAGGTTTAACGGTTGTAGTTGAGAGTTCTTCTTTTGCTACATCAGTTTCATTATCCATATGCTCTGATTTTTCAGCTTCAGCTTCAGTGGGTTGCTGTTCTTTCTTGGTTTGCTCTTGCTCCTGGGATTCCCCTCTAGTGTTGTCAGGGATGGCGCTGGTTTCCATCTTTATATTGGGTATGGTGAGATGCGCACCACGTTTTAGCAGGTTGATATTACCGTGCATAAAGGCGTTAGGATTGTCCCGATGGATTGCCATAACCATCTGTTTGATCGGGATGGATTTATTCGGCCTGGTTTTTTCAGCGATGACCCATAGGTTCTCAGTTTTTTTTACCGGGCCATAGGTCTGTTTTTTATCTGTTGTTGGTTGAGTAGCTTCCGGTTTTGGTGTTTCCCTCTGTGGTGTAACTGTTGCCTGCCGTATTATGGAGGGGTCAAGTAGGACGACATACTCTTTTATAAGAGAGCCACCGCGCCAGCTTATTTCAAGCAAAAAGTTCAGATATGGCTCGCGGATAATATCGCTGGATGTGACCTGGATATAGCCACTTCCATCTGCATTAAATATGGGCTTAAACTTCATACTGGTAAGGAAATATGGTCTGCTAATTCCTGCCTTCTTGAATCTTTCAGGTGTGGCTAGCCTGACGCGAATGTCTTGTGGATCCTGGCCTTTGATAGAAATCAGGGCGATTTTTGCATCCATCGGTTGATTAAGGGTGGATGATACTCTGATGTCTTTTACTCCAAGCGCGTTGGCGTAGAGAGGGAAAAACAGGAGTATTAAGATCCGTATTGTCTTTAGTTCAAGCTTCATGTTCGTGTGGTGCTCTCTAGAAAAAGTATTTGTTTGTGTCTTGATGGGTTCGTCTTATTGCCATTCAATACTGCGTAGTAGCGGTGCATTTGTGCCAAATACGCCATAACCATGCCTGGCGTGGTGTACCCCGCAGTGGTAATAAAAGACGTTTGTAGCATTATCATGAAGAGTGACTTTTTTCATGCTTCTCCCCTTGCAGATTAATTGGTGGCGCGCGTTTGTTGTGGTGGTTTTTCGCCTTATTATGATAATTCGCCACCCTATTTTAGTGTGTTATAGCATATTATTCGAGTGTTTTTTACTATTGTGATGTGGAATGCACACTTGAGCTTTAGCTGTGAAACCATTGAAAATGGTCGTATGCTACGATCAGCGGCAGTGGGTGTGGCATCTTTTATGCGTGGTTTACTAGTGCAAAGCACGTTTCATGTTAACCATTTTACCTACTGGATTTGGTTGGATTTTGTAGCTGGCACTGTTTATTTGGGTCTGTAGCCCGGGATTTATCTACTGCAACCAGAAATTAATTACATGATATTGCTGGCACCTGTATATATATGAAACGAAGCAAGAGTAGTCGACGTTGGCTTGATCGCCATTTTAAAGATGAGTTTGTGCTTAAATCTCAAAAGGATGGTTTTCGCTCTCGTGCGGTATACAAACTTCAAGAGATTCAGGAGCGTGACAGGCTGATTAAACCCGGCCAGGTGGTAGTGGATCTGGGAGCGGCCCCGGGTGGTTGGTCCCAGTATGTTAGCAAGATAATCGGTCCCAAGGGCAGGGTAGTAGCGCTGGATATACTGCCTATGGACTCTATTGAGGGTGTGGCCTTTATCCATGGGGATTTCCGGGAAGAGGCTGTGCTAGGACAGTTGCGGCAGCTACTAGATGGATCTTCGGTGGACCTTGTTATTTCAGATATGGCCCCCAATATAACCGGTATGTCGGTCGTGGATCAGCCCCGTGCCATGTATTTGTGTGAATTGGCGCTGGATTTTGCACAGGGGGTTTTGAAGCCTGGTGGTGGAATTGTGGCCAAGGTGTTTCAGGGAGAGGGATTTGACCAGTATATGCGTGATCTGCGTAGCGATTTTAAGAAGGTGGTTACCAGAAAACCCAAGGCGTCCCGGCCCAAGAGTAGGGAAGTATATCTGGTGGCGACCGGTTTTAATGTGTAGTAGTCTGCCTGGGTTATTCAAAAACCGGATAACAGGTAACTCTATGATTCAGCTAAAATTATCCAGTTGATAGCTGAGCAAGACAGTAATAATATTTTTAATTGGTTATAGCTGACTTCAGAAATGTCTGCTGAGGATTAAACATTGAATGACATGGTAAAAAATCTGATCTTATGGGTAATCATCGCGATCGTCCTGATGTCAGTATTCAATAATTTCACCGGGCAAAAGGTGAGTTCCAATAATCTGAGTTACTCTGATTTTATCGCCCAGGTCAAAGATGGTTCGGTTGAATCGGTAAAGATTACCGGCCGCACTATTGAGGGTATGCTCCGTTCAGGCACTATCTTTGTTACCGAGAGCCCCGGGGATGATGGGCTGGTAGGCGACCTGCTGAACAACAATGTAAAAATTGATGCTGTTCCACCGGAGAAGCCATCTATCCTGATGTCTATTCTGATCAACTGGTTTCCACTATTTATCCTGATCGGTCTCTGGATATTCTTTATGCGTCAGATGCAAGGTGGCGGTGGTGGTAAGGGCGCTATGTCGTTTGGCAAGAGCAAGGCGCGTATGCTCACCGAAGACCAGGTCAAGGTGACCTTTGCCGATGTGGCCGGGATAGAGGAGGCCAAGGAAGAGGTCTCGGAGATGGTGGAGTTCCTGCGTGATCCGGGTAAATTCCAGAAACTTGGTGGCAAAATACCCCAGGGTGTGTTGATGGTGGGTTCGCCGGGAACCGGTAAGACTCTGCTCGCACGCGCCATTGCTGGTGAGGCCAAGGTGCCGTTTTTTACCATATCCGGTTCAGATTTTGTGGAGATGTTCGTGGGTGTAGGTGCCTCCCGGGTAAGGGATATGTTCGAACAGGCCAAGAAGCATGCGCCATGCATTATCTTTATCGACGAGATCGATGCCGTGGGCAGACATCGTGGCGCCGGTCTGGGTGGTGGACATGATGAGCGCGAACAGACCCTGAATCAATTGTTGGTGGAGATGGATGGTTTTGAAGGTAATGAGGGTGTCATCGTTATCGCCGCCACCAACCGTCCCGACGTGCTGGATCCGGCGCTGTTGCGCCCCGGCCGTTTTGACCGTCAGGTGGTGGTGCCGTTGCCGGATATCCGTGGACGTGAGCAGATCCTCAAGGTACATATGCGCAAGGTGCCAGTGTCGGATGATGTAGAACCTGCCCTGATCGCGCGTGGTACCCCAGGTTTTTCCGGTGCCGATCTGGCCAACCTGGTGAATGAGGCCGCCCTGTTTGCTGCCCGCGCCAACAAGCGCCTGGTAGATATGAGCGATATGGAGAGTGCAAAGGACAAGATCCTGATGGGCACTGAACGCCGCTCCATGGTTATGAGTGATGAAGAGAAGAGTCTGACCGCCTATCATGAGGCAGGTCACGCCATTGTTGGGCGTCTGGTGCCATCCCACGATCCGGTATATAAGGTAAGCATTATTCCTCGCGGTCGGGCCCTGGGTGTAACCATGTTCCTGCCGGAAGAGGATCGCTACAGCATGAGCAAGGAGCGTCTGGAGAGCCAGATCTCCAGCCTGTTTGGTGGCCGTATTGCAGAAGAGATAACCTTCGGCTCAGACCAAATTACCACTGGTGCCTCCAATGATATTAAGCGTGCCACCGACATTGCGCGCAGCATGGTAACCAAGTGGGGTCTCTCTGATAAGCTGGGTCCACTGGCCTATGGAGAGGATGAGGAAGAGGTGTTTCTTGGCCGTTCCGTGACTCAGCATAAAAACGTGTCTGATGATACCGCCCACTCTATCGATAGTGAGATCAGGGGGTTTATTGACCGGAATTATGAACGGGCTGAGGCCATACTCAAAGAGAACCGGGAAAAGCTCAAGGTCATGGCCGAGGCCCTGATTAAGTACGAGACCATCGATGGTGGCCAGATAGATGACATCATGGCCGGCAGGGAACCAAAGGACCCGGAGGGATGGAGCGACTCTGAGCCAAAATCTGGGGGTGGTACCGCTGTGGAGACCGAAACAGATGAGAAGGATTCTTCGGGTGAGATCGGTGGGACCGCAGGGCAGCACTAAATGGCCTTGGCCAGAGCTGTCTGGTAAGACAGGTTAATAAATACGTCTTGATATGATTCTGGATTGTGCAGGAAAACAGCTAGACCTCTCTAGACCCAAGGTTATGGGTATTCTAAACGTCACCCCCGATTCCTTTTCGGACGGGGGTGATTTTATTTCCCCAGTGATTGCCATATCCCACGCAGAGCAGATGTTGCTGGATGGCGCGGACATTATTGATGTGGGTGGCGAGTCCACCCGTCCCGGGGCGGATGCCGTATCTGAACAGGAAGAGCTGGACCGGGTAATTCCGGTTGTTGAGGCGATTACCAGCCGCCTATCTACGATTGTCTCCATAGATACCAGCAAGCCGGTTGTGATGCGGGAGGCGGCTGCCGCTGGTGCTGGTCTGATCAATGATGTGCTGGCCTTGCAGGCCCCGGGGGCAGTAATGGCGGCGCAGGAACTGGAAGTTCCAATCTGCCTTATGCATATGCAGGGTTGGCCGCGTACCATGCAGAAAGATCCCGTATATGGTGATGTGGTTTCGGATATTTCAGAATTTTTTGAACAGCGTGTTGCCAATTGCCTGAGTGCCGGTATCTTACGGGAACGTCTGATCCTGGATCCGGGGTTTGGCTTTGGTAAGACCCTGGAGCATAATCTCACCCTACTGGCGGGTCTGGATGGGTTTCGGGAGTTGGGGTTGCCACTGCTGGTTGGGATATCCCGTAAATCCATGATTGGGACCATCTTGAATGATGCACCGGCAGATGAACGGCTATATGGAAGTGTGGCGGCGGCGGTTTTGGCGCTAGAGCGTGGGGCGTCCATTTTGCGGGTGCATGATGTAAAACCTACAGTTGATGCATTAAAGATAGTTAACGCAGTGAGGTTTGGAGTCAATGGGTAAGATTGTTTGCACCGATTTGCAGCTAATTAGTATCTGTTCAGAAAAACCTGTTTAACCACAAAGGTCGCAAAGAACACGAAGTTAATATATTGATTGGCATAGTGTTTTCTTCACACTCTTTGCGGTTAATTTTTTGTTTATGGTTGTGTACTATTTAATTATTGAGTCGCGTAAAGATCATTGGAGATGAGTCTTGAATAGGAAATATTTTGGTACCGATGGCATACGAGGGCGTGTAGGCGAGGGTAAGATCACCCCGGAATTTCTCCTTAAACTGGGTTGGGCCACAGGGCGGGTGTTTGGCAAACAGGCCGGAAGTCGGGTGCTGATCGGAAAGGATACCCGTATATCCGGTTATATGCTGGAGTCGGCCCTGGAGGCCGGGCTGGCGGCGGCTGGGGTGGATATTCACCTGTTGGGCCCTATGCCGACGCCGGGTATCGCCTATCTTACCCGTACCCTACGGGCACAGGCCGGAATAGTCATCAGTGCCTCCCACAATCCACACTACGATAACGGCATTAAGTTCTTCTCTGGTACCGGTAAGAAATTACCCGATGAGGTGGAGCTGGAGATAGAGCGCGCTCTGGACCAAGAGATGACTACGGTGGAGTCGGAGCAGCTGGGGAAGGCGTTTCGGGTAAACGATGCGGCTGGTCGCTATATTGAATTCTGTAAGGGTACCACCCCGTGGGAGATTGGGTTTCATGGCCTGAAGGTGGTGGTGGATTGCGCTAATGGTGCCACCTACCACATTGCTCCCCATGTGTTTGAAGAGTTGGGTGCCGAGGTGATCGCTATTGGGGATCAGCCAGATGGATTGAATATCAATGCCGGGGTTGGTTCGACGCACATTGATAACCTGCAGCGAGAGGTAGTTGCCCAAGGGGCGGATCTAGGTGTGGCCCTGGATGGCGATGGTGACCGCCTGATCATGGTGGATGCAGAAGGTAAGGTGGTGGATGGAGACGACATCCTCTATATCATCGCTAGTGCCAGACAGGCAAATGGTGGACTGATCGGTTCTGTGGTCGGTACCGTCATGACCAATCTTGGGCTGGAGCATGCCCTGGCCGGATTGGGTGTCGGGCTGGAGCGGGTTCAGGTCGGCGATCGCTGTATTATGGAGCGGCTGGAACAGAAGGGCTGGGTTCTGGGCGGTGAGCCATCTGGGCATATCATCTGCCTGGATCGGACCACTACCGGTGACGGCATTGTATCGGCATTGCAGGTACTGTCTGAGGTGGTGCGCAGCGGCAAGAGCCTGGGTGAATTGTGCGCGGCGGTGGTGAAATACCCGCAGGAATTGATCAACGTACGTCTGGAAAATGGGGTGGACGTGATGGCCTCACCGGTCATGCAGGAAGCGGTGCGTGATGCTGAATCAGAGCTGTCTGACCAGGGGCGGGTTCTGCTGCGGCCGTCCGGTACCGAGCCGCTAATACGGGTAATGGTTGAGGGCAGTGATCAGGCCCAGGTAAGAGACTTGTCAGAGCGCCTGGCAGATGTGGCGCGGGAGTTGGTTGCTGCTGGTTAGCCGATCAACTAT
>JAAGZL010000467.1 GCA_024206335.1 Gammaproteobacteria bacterium | reverse complement strand
AATGGAGAAAATTACGCGGTTTCAGTTACCTTGGTAAAGTAATTACTGGGATCAAATTTAAAGATGGTATTGAGGTGATAGCAAACAATCAGGTCGCCGCTTGATTCAACTGGCTAAACACCACTTTTGACAATAACTCGTATTGATGTACCCAAAACCAGATGAACTATTTGGCACGGTAAACTGGTCCGTACTGGCATTTTTTGTCGGGCTGTTCATTATTGTAGGTGGTGTGGAGTCTTCCGGTCTGCTGGATCTGTTGGGGGGGCATCTGGCAGAAATGGCAAAATCCCCAGGCATGTTACTGCTCTCTGGGTTGTTGCTTATGTGGGTAGCGGCAGTGCTCAGTGCCGTGGTGGATAACATTCCTTTCACAGTAACAATGATTCCGATCATCCTGGGCCTGGAATCCAGCGGTGTATCCGTTACCCCACTCTGGTGGGCACTTGCCATCGGTGTTGGTCTGGGTGGAAATGGAACGCATATTGGTGCAACAGCCAACCTGATAGCAGTAACTGAATCTGAGAATAGCGGAATAGCGGAAGCCAGAATAACGCCCATGGGCTGGATGCGTATAGGCATTCCCACCATGCTGCTCAGCTTGACCATGGCCAGCATAGTCTATTCGATTTTTTTCGACTTCTTTCTTTGATAGCTTGAACCTAGAATCTAACGACCACTTTTGGCAGTTGAGTACCCTACTCTATGTGATTGCAAATTCCACGTACAGTGGTGGGTATAGGTGTCCAGGGCTGGACTTGAATCAGCACAGCAGTTTTGCCAGCTGGTTTTAATCACTGCCTTAGTTGTATATGCTTAATATTAACCTAGCCCTATAATATGGAGAGTTCAGGACTTCAAGAATGGCTATAAACAAGGCGTGACTCGTAGCCAATGGTCGCTCCCTTGGCAAGAGTCATAACGCAGAGCGGGGTATTCTGAATTCCCTAACAGATCGGCCAACCTCTAACAAAAGATAATTGACCGGTTTAAGACGTTCCAGACAAGAAACGTGGTGAGTGTACGTTAAGGCTAAGACAGATTCACTGGAGTTCTGGCTTGTTATTTAGCATGGCCACATTGGGTTCAAAAATAGCAGCCAATCGCAACTCTTCTAGGCCCTCTGTTACATCATCTAATTGGCTTGCTACCTGCGCGAGTTTCTTTTTTTCCTGACTATGCTTCAGTTTCTTGTGTGCAGCATAAAGTAATCCACCCGGAACAACCGCAGTGATTACTCCATCTTTTACACTAAATTTACTATCTTTTACCGACTGAGCTATTTTCTCTCTCTTGCTCTCGAGGCTATTATTTAACTCCCAAACCTTTAAAAACAGTTCTTGGGTATCTGGAGTAGGAATATTAGTGACTAACTCATTATCATTATCGTAATCTACGTACAGCGCCTGTGAACTTTCTGCCGCACTATTTCCAATGTTTTCAGCATAAACATTAAATGCCGACAGGATCATCAGAGAAACAATCAGATACCGAACAATAGTCATTTAGACGTTCCTTTTAAAGGAGGGACGCATAACTTATCATTATCAACCTAATATTTAAAGGGTTTCTGCAACATTCATCATTGCGGTTAGTCTTTTTAATATGGTTTCACAGTGATTTATGCCACTTTTCTTCCAGTCAGGCAAAGAAATAGCGTTCCAATCCTCATTTATGGAACCGGTTCTCCACTACTCTTCTATTT
>JAAGZL010000039.1 GCA_024206335.1 Gammaproteobacteria bacterium | reverse complement strand
GACTATCCCACCGAGGCCGAGATCGTCACCCCAAAGGCAGAGCTGCTGAAGCTGTACCAGACCGGCAATGGCAGTGTGCGTCTGCGCGCAAGTTTTGAACGGGATCGGGGCGATATCGTTATCACCGCCTTGCCACACCAGGTATCCGGCGCCAAGATTCTGGAGCAGATTGCCCAGCAGATGCAGGCCAAAAAATTGCCAATGGTGGAGGATCTGCGGGATGAGTCTGACCATGAGAACCCGACGCGACTGGTGATAGTGCCGCGTTCCAACCGGGTGGATGTGGAGCGCCTCATGTCCCACCTGTTTGCCAGCACCGATCTGGAGCGCAGCTACCGGGTAAATATGAATGTCATCGGCCTGAATGGCCGGCCCCAGGTCAAGGATCTGCTCAGCATGCTGAAGGAGTGGCTAGAGTTCCGCTTCGATACCGTGCGTCGGCGTTTGGAATACCGACTGGGCAAGGTGCGCGATCGCCTGCACCTGCTGGATGGTTTGCTGATCGCCTTCCTGAATATCGATGAGGTGATTCACATAATCCGCACCGAGGATGAGCCCAAGGCCGAGCTGATGGCGCGTTTTGGTCTTACGGTGATCCAGGCTGACTATGTACTGGATACCAAGCTGCGCCAGTTGGCGCGTCTGGAAGAGGTGAGGATAAGGGCTGAACAGGAGCAGCTGGAGCATGAGCGGCAACAGCTGGAGACCACCCTGGGTTCCAAACAGCGCATGAAGACTATGATCCGCAAGGAGCTGGAGGCGGATGCTGAGAAGTATGGTGATGCGCGGCGTTCACCCATTGTGGAGCGGGAGGCGGCCACGGCCCTGGATGAGACCGAGCTGACCCCCAGTGAGCCGGTTACTGTTATCCTGTCCGAGAAGGGGTGGGCCAGATCGGCCAAGGGGCATGAGATAGATCCCGCTGGATTGAGCTTTAAATCGGGAGACAGCTACCTGGGTTCTGCCAAGTTGCGCAGCAACCAGCCGGTGATGTTTCTGGATAGTGTCGGGCGTTGTTACTCCATTCCAGCCCATACCCTGCCATCGGCGCGAAGTCAGGGAGAGCCTCTGACTGGACGCCTGGCGCCAGCTAGTGGTGCGTCATTTTGTGCCGTGATTGGCGGTGATTTAGAGCAGTGGTACCTGATGGCCTCAGATGCCGGTTATGGCTTTCTGATTCAGCTCAAGGAGCTGCAGGTAAAAAACAAGGCGGGTAAGGCGATGCTGTCGCTACCCAAGGGCGCGCGCGTGTTGCAGCCATCACCAGTTACCGACAAAGATACCGACCGCGTGGTGGCCATCACCAACGAAGGGCGCATGCTGGTGTTCCCGGCAGTGGACCTGCCGGTACTGAGCCGGGGTAAGGGAAACAAGATTGTCGGTATCCCATCCAAGCGTGTGGCCAGCGGTGAGGAGTTTGTGGTTGCGGTGGCCTGTGTGCCAGCTGCCGGGAAATTGACCGCGTATTCGGGTAAACGCTACATCACCTTGAAGGCCTCGGATCTGGATCACTATCAGGGTGAACGGGGGCGTCGGGGTAATAAGCTGCCGCGGGGTTTTCAAAAAGTGGACAGTGTGTCCGTAGAATAGGGTGGAGAAAGCATGAAAGAGAGTGTCAAAGAGTATTACGGCAAGATATTGAATGGCTCGTCGGACCTGCAGACCAACTCTTGTTGTACCGATACAAATCTGCCCGACCATCTTAAACAGGCTATGTCTAACATCCATCCTGAGGTGTCAGCACGCTATTATGGTTGTGGACTGATTGCCCCCCAGGAACTCACAGGCGCCAGAATTCTGGATCTGGGCAGTGGCTCTGGCCGAGACTGTTATCTGCTGGCGCAACTGGTGGGGGAACAGGGCTCGGTGGTCGGTGTGGATATGACCGAAGAGCAACTTGAGGTTGCGAATAGACATGTTGAGTGGCATCGCGACCGTTTCGGTTACAGCAGCTCCAATGTTGAATTCAGGCTGGGACATATTGAACGCCTGGATGAGCTGGGCCTGGAAGATAACAGTTTCGATATCATTGTCTCCAACTGTGTGATCAATCTTTCACCTGACAAGGATGCGGTATTGCGCGAGGCCTACCGTTTGTTAAAGCCCGGCGGTGAACTATATTTTTCTGATGTATATTCAGACCGGCGTGTCCCCGGGGAACTACAGGACGATCCGCTGCTGTATGGGGAGTGTCTGAGCGGGGCGCTGTACTGGAATGATTTTTTGCGGCTGGCAACTGTGGCCGGCTTTGCCGATCCCAGGCTGGTGGAAGATCGCCCCATCACCATAGATAACACCACCATTGAGCAGCGCATAGGGCATATTAACTTCTATTCTGCCACCTACCGTCTGTTCAAGATCGATGGGTTGGAATCGGCCTGCGAAGACTATGGCCAGGCCGTAGTCTATAAGGGGGGAGTTCAGGATAG
>JAAGZL010000466.1 GCA_024206335.1 Gammaproteobacteria bacterium | reverse complement strand
CCTTCTCGAGCACCTGCTTGGCACAACGGAGGCCGCCAAACGCTCTAATATCGTTGGTTTTCGAAAAACTACTCAGACAGGCAATGTGATAGATAGGCTAGCTGAAGTCGCTGGTAAATTACCTAAATCCAATCTGAATATTGATCTTCCCGATTGGCTTTGTGACGCAGAGAAGCATCATGCCGCCTGTAAGAATGAAATCAAAATCTATCAAAAAATTGTTAAGCTCACCACATCGATCTCGGTTGGGCGTGAGGCGAGAAAAGCACATCTGCTAACTGCGTGATCGCAGAAGTACTCGCATATTCTTGCCGTTGACAGCAGACCCATTACACTTGCCTACCTCCGCATGCTCCTTAAGAAAAACGAGTTAAAGTCTCGAATTTTGGTTGCGACGGGCGATACACAGTCTGATAGGCGCGACCTACTGAAATCTTTCTCTCCAAAGAGCAACGATGCTACTCCAGCGATCGGTTTGTGCTCTGACAGCGTTTCAGAAGGCGTAAACCTCCAGCGTGCACAAGCGATCGTGCATCTCGACATGCCCAGTGTTGTACGCATAGCGGAACAGCGTTCTGGGCGAATTGATCGTTTAGATAGCCCTCACCAAACGATACACGCCTGGTGGCCCGATGATGTTAAGGAATTTGCACTAAGACAAGATGAGCGATTTATAGAACGATACGAGACTGTCGATAATTTGTTGGGCTCGAATATGCCCTTGCCTGACGCGATTCGTCAGCCGAAACGTACTTATACTGCCCGTGATGCGATCCGGGAATACGAATCGACCGGCGACAGTTGGGACGGTATTGAAGATGCATTTTCACCTGTGCGAGCACTCGTTAGTGGGAACTCGGCCCTGATTCCGGAGCAGACTTACCTGGAATATATCAACATCAAAGCAAGAGTAATCTCCCGAGTAAGCCTTGTCTCAGCCACACAGCCCTGGGCGTTCTTCTGCACGACGGATACCTCCAGGGTACCGCGCTGGATTTTTCTGAAAGATATTGTTTCTGACCCTGAAACGGATTTGCTCACAATCAGCGAGCATGTAAGGCAACGACTGGGGCCTGAGGTGGAGGATTTGCGTGAAATTTCACCCGGCTCAGAACGGGTAATGGCTGAGTTTCTAAATCGGCTGTCCACAGCGGAGAGACGCCTGCTATCTCGACGTAAAAGGAGGGCACTAGATGAAATGGAAATTGTGATCGAGGCATTTCAACAATCGGCAATCTCGCGAGAAAACCAAAATGAAGTGGACACCCTGTCAAAATTGCTACAAGTCCTCAAAGAGCCGGGCGCCGGAATACAGCCAGACTGGGAAGAGTTGGCTGCCCGTTGGCTAGACCTCATTCGGCCTGTCTGGTACGAGAAATTACAAGTTGGCGGTAGGCGGAGGCCATTACTACTCAAGGACATTCGAAAGGATTTGATTGGCTCTGAAGCATCCTTACTTTCGAAGGTTATGTCCGAATTCACGAAGGCATTGCCGGCACAACGGCCTACCGATGAGCGGATAGTGGCTTGCATTATCGGAATTGCATGAAAGCGAAACACGGGCATTCCGCGAATTGACCACCTATCAGGTTAGCTATAGTAGTTCAAACCCGATTTGACAGTTACCATATGATTAATTTTCTACATCAAACATGGCTCTCATCAAGGGGTACGGTCAGAAAGACTAAGGAAGCCAGAATCGGCAGAATTAGAGATGGAGCAACTAT
>JAAGZL010000465.1 GCA_024206335.1 Gammaproteobacteria bacterium | reverse complement strand
GGAGCGGCAACGAGCTTGCGAGGTTGTCGCGCAGTGCCAGTGACCGGGACGACCGGGGCAATAACAGGTTGTCGAAGATCGAGTGCGTTTTGGGGACTGGGATGTCCCAAAACGCATCACGAGATCAAAGACTCGCTTATTTTTTGGCTGATGATTTTGAATTCAGACATGTCGATATCCCCAGCAGCAGCCATCCGCTCCAAGGTGTCGGTGCGTACTGTTCCTGCATCAACTTCGCCATTTTGAATCGCGAATACAACATTGTCATGTTTGCCACCGAATTGTAGACTGGCGAAATCATTCATGGGATCTATGCCTTGGCTTAGGAGCTCTTTGTAAGCCATCTGCCATCCCCCAAACGAACTTTCCTTAACCGCCATAAACTTTTTTCCCTTGGTGTCAGCTAGTGAATTGATGTCATCCCGGTCGATATAAGTAAAGATGACCCCACCGAAGAATTTTAGTGATTTGCCCTGTCGGGAGTTGATCATGGTGGCAATGGCCCCTGATCCATATTTTACCTGGGCCGTTACGTACATTGATGAGTTGGCCAGGAAAAAATCTACTTCCCCATTCTCGATAGCTGGAAAGACCTCGTCAAAATCGAGAGGAACAAGGGTGAACTTATCCCCGGAGAGCTTTTCCGTTAGAAAATCTGCAGTAGAGGACCATTTTTTTATTGCCTTGGCGGCGCCTCGTTTTGCTAGGACGCCGATTTTGTATTCTCCAGCAAATGAGGTGTTTGCAAATAGAAATAGTCCAGATAACAGCAGTGTGGCAAAGAGGGAAACATGACGTTTCATGGGATACACTCCAGTCGTTGGTTTAAGAGTTGATTGAGTTATACAGCCTATTGTATCGGCCATAACCACAGCAGCTTTAGCGATAAATGTTTGTTTTGATTGATAGGTGTCAATTTGGTCCGGTTTTTGATTAGAAAGGTTTGCGGGCGGCTTTTTTGTGTGGGTAATATCTAAAGCTATAGTTTAGAGCGGCACTGCCACTTCAAGTCGTTGTCAGCAACTCGAATTCCGAGCCCTCTATGATCATTCTGCCGCTTATTACAAGCGGTTAAACTGATTTCTCTCAACATATTCACTTCCTCGCCAATTTGGTGG
>JAAGZL010000464.1 GCA_024206335.1 Gammaproteobacteria bacterium | reverse complement strand
TGGGATAGATAAGCCCCGTTTTTTGGTGTCAGACAGGGCGTCTACAGTATCACTCTCTCCAGAATCCGTGTCGTTGGTACACGTTACCCCTCTGTGTATCTGAAGATTTGTTGATTTTATGGGTTGAAATTCCTATCCCCCTATCCTTCCACCTAATTTGATAGAATGGTAGATTATGACAATTAAAAATTACACATATTTATCACGTTTTAAAAGTATCAGTAGGAGAGATGCCATGTTAGCCAAGCAGATAGATGATCGAGATGTGGAGTTTAACGATTCCGGTTACATGCTGGATTTTGATGAATGGGATGACGAAATAGCCAATGCCCTGGCTACTGCCGATGATCTGCAACTTACCGAGTGCCACTGGGCAGTGATCAATTATATCAGGGAGTTTTTTGGTGAGTATGAAATCACCCCTTCACAGGTGGCTGTAGTTAAGGCTGTTGGCGATAGGATGATCGATCACGACTGCACTGCCCAAAACATGGGTCAGCTGTTTCCGCTGGACGGATATAACCAGGCATGTAGGCTGGCCGGGTTGCCAGAGTCTTTTTAGCATTGTGTCACGCTATTAACCCGGTAACTTAACAGGTGGTGTTCAGGTTTTAAACAAAATGTCAGATCGAGGCTTGGCTTGCAGCTAATGGATGATTAATGAGCAAAAGTAGCAGCGATAGACAGGTAGAGCATCATCTATAAGGTTGTCGGGTTAATGGTTGCAATAGCGTCTAATTGACGACCTGTGTCTGTCAATACCCTGGAGAATAGAGGCCTTTCTTGAGGGGATATAGCCGCTCCTTAGTTTTCGTTTCAGATCGTCCATTTTCTGTCTGTGGTAATGGCACTTCTTCTCCATCTGCGCTATTTTCTGCTCCCTTTTTTTGTGGTTTCTGACACTCTCTCTCTTCCCCTTTTCCAGGCGGCGCCCACGCTGTTCATACTGTTGCAACATACGCCTTTCACCAGGGCGCAGACTATTCTGCAAGGTGTTGTTAGAAGCTGGTTTTGTGGTGATTACAGCCGGGGTAATCAAGGTTGTGTCTGTGCTATGAGGTGGAGTGTCGCCGAAGTGAACACTGCCATCCTCACCAATCCATCTTTTAATCTCGCTGGAGATGGCTGGGGTGGAAAGTAATAGAAGTGACAGGGCGTAGCAGATTATTCGAATATCCATTTCGATGTTCCTCCTTTATACCCATGATGTCCCATCATCAGATAGGATGCAAATTTGCCTGTGTCCCCATATGGGTGGATTAAGGGGGTAGATGCAAAAATACTTGCGTATGCAAACGCGAATCACTACCATTCGCAGCTATATTGAGTCAATAAAATGCATGTGAGGGCATGGCAGATGTGGAGTCTTGGTAGGTTAAACCGATTTAAAC
>JAAGZL010000463.1 GCA_024206335.1 Gammaproteobacteria bacterium | reverse complement strand
TGCTCCTGCGTTGCTCTACCACCGGTACGCCGGACCGCTGCATCCCTGCAGGCGTCCTATCGTTAAGTGGATTTACTACAACCCCACTGTGGCACATTACGATGCCGTATAGATAGGGGGAGTCCATCTCATTCGTTATGAGCGCTGTCGACATTACTGAAATCAACCATTTGATCCTGTATAATTCGAGAAATGGACATTCACTCGCTTAGTACCTCTGAACGAATTCTGCTGGCAGAGCAGCTTTGGGATAGCGTTCACGACAAGTCGGACGAGATTACCCTTACCCCTGAGCAGAAGGAGCTGTTAGAGACCAGGCTAGCTGCATACGAAGAAGATGGTGACCCGGGAGATACCTGGGAAAATGTCAGGGCCAGGATCGAAAGTTCTCTATAAGTGGCCTACAAACTATCCATTCGGAAGGAAGCCGAAGCGGATATCGCCGAAGCATACCAATACTATGAAAGTTGCCGCGAAAGCTTGGGCGCAGACTTCATGCTATGTGTTGATGAATCCCGGGCACGAATTCAACGTAGTCCCAAACAATTCAGGGTCGTGCTGAATAAGATAAGGCGTGCGTTGGTGAAGAAATTTCTATATGGCATTTACTACACCACAGATGAAAACGAAATTATCGTGCTAGCGGTTACTCATGCGCGTCGCAATCCGAAACAGTGGCAGGCGCGCTCATAATCGGGACAGGGAGCTACTCCAGTAGCCCCCTCCCACAGCACCGTACATACGGGTCCGTATACGGCGCCTGGCCTGCTATTCGCAGAGGGACTTCATCGGGCAAATCGACTTCATACCAAGTGTCTATCGGGCCGTAGCCGGATGGTGAATCTTGCACCATAACGTCCGCATGGAGATAAGTCCGATCTTATCGAAATGTGCATTGTTCAATCCTGCATTCGTGGCCAGTGTCCTGGAGAGTCGCCAATAGCTTTTACGCGATAGCCCCAAACTGATGGCGTCCTGTTTTCTGACGCCCAGCTTGATCAGCTCCCGGATTCTGCGTCTTGGCCTGCGCCATTGTTTGACCACCATGGATGGTGGAAATGCAGATATTGCAGGAGCAATATATCTGTCCAGTAGCACATTCTAAGCCGTCTTCTAATCCAACCGTCAAGCTCCACCGCATCGTCGTACTTTAGCCCACATCCATAATGCGCCATCCTTCACTTGACCTGCCACCTGCCACCTGCCACCTGCCACCTGCACCATAAGAATATCGTGGTTGACGGTGTCGAAGAACTTTTCCACATCAATAACGATCTGGTGGGTATAACCTTGCCGATAATACACCTGGGCCTGTCTTGCTGCCTGTTGCACTGAGCGTCCGGGCCTATAGCCGTAACTGGCTTCTGAGAAAGTAGAATTGAACAAATCACCGAGTACTTGTGCGATGGATTGCATGATGACTCGGTCTAACACACACGGGATACCAAGCTTACGTACCCCGCCTGACTCTTTTGGAATCTCAACTCGCAGCACTGGGGTTGGCTTGTAGCTGCCTTCCAGTATTTGCTGCTTGACGCCTTTCCATTTGGGTCGCCCCCACTTCGGAAATCGCTCAATGCTGATGTTATCAACACCGGGCGCTCCTTTGTTAGAGCGTACCCTCTTCCATGCTTCGGCTATACACGTATTGGATACGATGTATTCCACCGATGCAAAATCGACAGGAAATGATTTCATGACGCGCCTGTTATCCAAATCCCCGGACGGGGTTAGCGAATAATCAGAGCTCACCAATACCGCCTGCCACACTGCCCTCTGACCTTTCCTCAGAATGATCCCTGAGTTCTCGTCGTCGGCTGACTTCTACCCTGTTAACGCGCACCTTCGCAGGCTCTGTTCCACCACTGTCGTTAGACAGCTTAGGCAGGTAGCTCTCCCCGGGTAAGAACAAACACGATCTTTCTCTGCACAACCTCTGCATTTACCATCCCACAGTGATCCGGTTGGGCTTCGTCATGTTGGACCCAAAGCGCTTCGCGGGGCCGGCTCTGCTGACTCGCCCTGCGGTTCGGCCTGATACAGTTTCTGTACGTAGGCTCGCAGATTTGCACTTAGGCTTCTCTCAGACGCTCTGTCATCCTGACGTCCTTGCCATCGGCTAGTACTTTTTAAAGCATTCAATCATGATACTTTCCAGATAATGTACAGGGGACTTCCACCCCATAAGATCGTGCCCATGCCGGGCACACACAATCGCATGCAGTCGGACCCAGCAGAGCTGGGCCGCTGATGCGAGCGGTATGTGGCTTGACAGGCCTGATCGATAAGATTACCGTATTACGACTATCTTATCGATCTGAGCTTAACCATGACAGCTGTAACCGTTTCCCCTAAGTACCAGGTTGTTATCCCCAAAGAAGTTAGAGAATCCATGGGAATATTCTCGGGCCAGAAAATACAAGTGCTTACCTATCGGAATCGCATTGAGCTTATTCCAATAAAACCGATGAAGAAGATGAAGGGCCTCCTTAAAGGCATAGATACAGAGGTGAGCCGAGATAAAGATCGAATATGAACGTCGTGGATTCATCGGCCTGGTTGTCCTATTTTTCCGGAGATAGCAATGCAAGATTATTTGCAAAACCAATTGAAACCCTGGGTAAACTGTTGGTGCCGAGCATTACTATTACCGAAGTATTTAAAAGCGTGCTTCGTCAGAGAAACGAAGAGTCGGCACTTGAAGTGGTTGCCCACATGGAGCAGGGAACGGTCATTGCATTGGATGGGGAATTGGCGGTAAATGCAGCTGTATTTGGTGTTGAGCTAAAATTGCCATTAGCGGATAGCATCATTTACGCAACCGCCCAGAAATATGACGCTGTTGTTTGGACTCAGGATGCAGATTTTAAAGGATTAGAAAATGTCAAATTTTACTCGAAAGCAAAAGCCACTTAGCCCGGAGAATTCATAAATATGCGCAAAGATCGCGCAGTATATTGATTTCACAAGGAAATATCCGAAGAAGTCTCGTATCGGTGATTACGAGCGACTGAGGATATATTTCTTGTGGAATCAATAGACAAGCGAGATT
>JAAGZL010000462.1 GCA_024206335.1 Gammaproteobacteria bacterium | reverse complement strand
CAGACGACAATTATCTTGACCGGTTGAACGTATGCAAAGATAAGCATTTTTACCCTTTAAAAGGAGAAATGCTTGTCTGGTAAACGTATCACTCAACGACAGGAAAATTGCTATATGAAACATCGCCAAACAGGCAGTAGCCAGGAACTATCCGCAATCAAAACCGGCATCAGTGTTCGTTCAGGCCGGCGTATCGATAAAGGCGAGAGACCCAAGCAGAAATCTCACGATTGGAAGACTCGTGAAGATCCGTTTGAAGCGGTTTGGGAATCGGAGCTCGAACCGTTACTGGAAAATCAACCCGGTCTGACGGGTATCACGTTGTGGGATTATCTGGATGAAAAATATCCGGGACAATATCCAGAAAAGCGGTTAAGAACCCTGCAGCGCCGCGTCAAACACTGGCGCGCCACTCGAGGCCCGGACAATGAGGTCATATTCCGTCAGTCAATGCCCGCAGGTCACCAGGGGCTGTCTGATTTCACCCACCCCAATACGGCTATCACGCTCGCCGGGGAACCGTTTGAGCACTTACTGTACCAGTTCCGCCTGGCCCATAGTGGCTGGCGACATGTGCATATCGTGCAAGGCGGTGAGAGCTATAGCGCGCTAGCCGATGGCCTGCAAAGTGCATTGCATACCCTGGGCGGTGCGCCGAAAGAACATCGTACCGATAGCCTGAGCGCGGCTTATGTGAATAACGCAGAAAAGCAGCGCTTAACCGATGACTATGCCGCCCTGTGCCGGCATTATGGCATGACGCCCACCACGAATAACCTGGGTGTCAGTCATGAAAACGGGGCGATCGAAGCGCCCCATGGATCGCTCAAGCGCCGGATTGACCAGGCCATCAAATTACGCGGATCAAATGACTTTGCCAACCTGCGTGCTTACCGTGAATTTATCGAGCGTATCGTCAGTAAATTGAATCGACGTTGCCAGGGGCGATTGGCCGATGAACAACTATCGTTGTCGGCGCTGCCCGCACACCGTTTCATTGACTACACGGAGCTTTCGGTCAAAGTCACGACCAGCAGTAGCATTTCGGTAAAGCGCGGTTTATATACTGTCCCATCCCGGTTAATCGGTGAGACGATCAAAGTCCACCTCTATCATGACCGGTTGGTCTGTTATGCGGGACAAACACAGGTCGTCACTTTACCCCGGGTGTACCCGAAGCATCCCACCGGACGAGCCCGGTGTATCAATTATCACCATATCATCCATTCGCTGGCGGCCAAGCCTCAGGCCTTCCGCTTTTCGCAATTTAGAGATGACATTTTACCCAGTGGTGATTACCGCCAGCTGTGGGCCATAGCTGACCAGCAATTTACGCCGCAAGATGCCTGCAAATGGATCGTGACCGTGTTACGGATTGCCTATGACTATGATTGTGAAAGCCTGTTGGCTGCGGAACTATTGCAACAAGCCAGGCGCACCGCACTGCCGGATCTTAAAGCCTTACAGACGCGCTATCTGAAAAATGCCGCACCACCAGACATACCCATCCGACAACATGCCATCGATGAGTATGACCAGCTCTTAAGTGGCCAGTGGAAAACGCGGGAGGTGGCTTGTGGCTGAATCGTTACCGATGATGTTAAAAGCGCTACGCCTTCCCGCCTTTGGGCAGCATTACCAGGAATATCAGCAGCAGGCGATTGAAAAAGCCTGGGGACATGGCCAATATCTCTCGAAACTCTGTGAACAAGAAGTCGCTCAGCGCTTCCAAACCCGTGTCCGCAACTGGACGCGTGAGGCCAGACTACCGCGAGGAAAGAGTTTTGCGACCTTACAAATCAATGAACTCCCCAAGGTCATTCAGCAAACGGTGATCGGGCTGAAAGATAACACCCAGTGGGCCTTGCAGGCGGATAACGTGCTACTGATCGGCCCATCCGGTGTCGGTAAATCGCACATAGCGGCAGCGCTCGGACACTATCTGATTGAGCAGGGCATACGGGTCAAATGGATCGCGGCAACCGCATTAGTGCAGCTCTTGCAACAGGCAAAGCAAGCGCTGGACCTAATGGGCGCCATGAGCAAACTCGACAAATACCGGGTGATGATCATCGACGACATCGGTTACGTGAAAAAAACCGATTCAGAAACCCAGGTACTGTTTGAATTTATTGCTCATCGGTACGAAAGTGGCAGTCTGATCATCACCTCAAACCAGCCCTTCAGTCATTGGGATCAGATCTTCCCGGATACGCTGATGACGGTAGCGGCCATCGACCGAATTATCCACCATGCTACGATTGTTGAAATAGACGCTGACAGTTACCGGAAAAAACACCAGAAAAAGTGTAACCCATCAGACCATTGGCGGAAAGAATGAGGAGACTGTTAAAGCAAATTCAAGACGGCCTCCGAGTGGATAATGCGTGAATATTTTGCTCCGCAAAAACGCATGGAAAAGCGGTGGACAAAACTCGCAAGCTCGTTGTTGACCACCGCTTTGCCACGCTTATT
>JAAGZL010000461.1 GCA_024206335.1 Gammaproteobacteria bacterium | reverse complement strand
GGTCTGGAGCTTTATGTCGAGCTTCTGTTTCCATTCCTTCAAATTTTCCAAATAGTATTGGTAGTCCTCATCGGCGAGGAATACCGCTTTGCGATTGTGCCCGCGCTGCACAATAGGATGCGGACAATTCGGTACCAGTACTCGTGCCTTCCTTGGCATGGCTAATCTCCTTTACCTTAAAATCTAAAAACATCCTGTTCACCTGTTTAAAATAAATGCGTCCCCTTTTTTTTTCTTTATTCTTGATTGTCAAATTTAGATGCACCACAAAATGGGCATTTTCCCAGCTCTAGCAGCCAATATGGCCAATAACCACTTGCTTTCATTCCCGGAGGTTTTGAATGCCAGCGTGACCGACATTTTGGGCACCGAATATTTAGGAGAAAAATCAAAGCTCCGATTGCAAATACGAACCCTAGCATGTAAGAGAATAAGGGCCATTGGTCTGAAAGGAAGTCGATAAAAATCGGAATAGATATAAAAACATAGGCAAAGCAACAGCAGAGCATGCTCACATAAACTTTCCAAACCTGGTTTGTTTGGAATAGAATTGATTTGATTTTTGAAATAATGAAAGTTTCTAGTTCCTGGCTAAAACCAGCTGTTGGAAGGGAAAAAATATTATGATTAGAAAACACAAAAAGCCATACTTTATCAGAACGCCAAACATCAATAATTGAATCCCACGGTATTTCTGTAGCACCACCTTCCGACACTATACGAAATTGCTTTTCGCAGAGTTCCAAAGTGGTATTTGATCCTTTTACTGAACGCAATTGACTTGAGACCTGACCAATATGATGAATATAGGTAATAGTCATTAGGATAAATACATATATGGATATAAAGCTTAGTATCCCTGCAGACCAGGTGAAGTTGTCTGTCACGATTCGATAAATAATAATTATTGTAGCGGGAATCAACAACAATAGGTATTGAGACCCTTTACGCGTCCACCAGTAAGATCGAACAGCTTTTTGTATTTGCTGGCCTGAGTATTGTATTTTTACAGGTTCCATTTCGAGACGTGAAATATTGATTTCATTATTCATATATTAGCAAAATGAATAGACGCGTAGTTTCGCATTTCTGATTTGGCTCATATTATTAGCCATTAACATGGCGGTAACTTTTCAGGTAATTCTCCTTCCGGTAATATTTCAGGAAGAACTCCATCGTTATATGGATAATATGGGCTTGGTTGGTCAGATGGTGGGCCGTACGGATCATCAGCAAATAGGTCATAGCTTGGGTCATGAGCATTTGGGTCGGTCGGATTGTATGGAGGTGCTTCAGGAGGAATCACACCTTGTTCAACAAGCGGTAATATGATGGCAGATCCCACTGCTGCTATGATAGCAGGCACCCCAAATCCTCTTGCATAGGGCTTTTCGAGTTTCTTTATCAAATCCGAGGCAAATTTTACATTCAGTGTTACTACTTGTGAACCATGTGGACTAGGAGCCTGTGGTACCCTCCCTGTTAGGTCATAAAACCCAACCGGATTCCCCCCAACATACCCATAACTATTAACCCCACCAGCCAACCCAATCGGGTCAGATGTAACATACCTTCCTTTTACGGGGTCGTAGTAGCGGTTCCAGTTATACCTCAGCCCACTCTCCCCATCCGCATACTGCCCAGCAAACCGATTCTCGACATTAACATGAGCACCATCGCCATCCGGGTCAGTCGCAGGCTCGACACTGCCAAACGCATCACTATCCCAACGCCAGACAACCTGCTGACTGTCATCGGTGCCAAGCCTCGGCGACCCGATCTGATCACCGGTCAAGTAGGTAATGCTGTCAATGCTGCTACCACTAAACTGAACCTGCGCCACCGGTTGCCAGCCCAGCTAGACGGTGGCGGCAACCGGACTAATGCAATCGGGCATCGTCACCGGGTCTGGAGCGTTATGTCGAGCTTCTGTTTCCATTCCTTCAAATTTTCCAAATAGTATTGGTAGTCCTCATCGGCGAGG
>JAAGZL010000460.1 GCA_024206335.1 Gammaproteobacteria bacterium | reverse complement strand
GCTTTGTTTTGCCTGAAACTGACCAGAAATGCACTTTTTACGCCATTTTTGAGTCAAAATTTCCCAAATGCCTCAAAAATGGTCATTTTTTGCACTAAATTTGCATAAAAAGTGCAATTCTGGTCGGTTTTGGGCAAAATAAAGCCCAGAAATGATGAAAAAACACATAAAAATGAGTGAAAACGCCTTTCGTGGGGGTCTGGGTCTATTCTGGAGCTCGAAAGAGGTCAAAATGACGAAATGCTGTCTCGTGTCCATCCGAGCCCAAGCACCTCTGGAAGAAGCCTGGGTGCTGTGGTGAGTGCCAAAATGGGTCAAGACTACCGAGAAAGGCCTTTCTAGACATGTTTTGACGTGTTTTCATCATTTCTGGGCTTTATTTTGCCTCAAACCGACCAGAAATGCACTTTTTACACCATTTTTAGTTCAAAATGGCCAAGTGGCCGTTACGAAGCAAGTTCAAATTGGATTTTCGCGCCCAGGTCCATTTTGAGCCCCAGAATGACCTCAGACCCCAAAGATGGGCTTTCTAGACATAAAATACACCTAATTTCTTCATTTCTGGGCTTTATTTTGCCCAAATCCGACCAGAAATGCACTTTTTAAGCCATTTTCCATAAATTTGGGGTACTAAAACGGCAATATGGAAATTTGTCAATTTTGAAAAAAAAAACTTTTCACCATTTTCGATGTCACTTTCGCAATTTTCATCCGAATTGGATGATTTTTTTTTAATCTCTTCTCAGTTACCATTCCCAGCTGGCTTTAGGTCACTATCTCGTGATTCCATCGGCATCATCATGATTTTAATGCGGTTTTGGATGCATGCGTTTAATGTTGCGGTGGTAGTAGTACACATGTATGTAAATCACTTCTAATCGTCGTTCCTACATGGATGTTATATGTTAGCAGTTTCCTGTCATCATATAGACACCATGTAATATATATACATGAATATGGTTATGTGGTGATTGGGTTATGCATAATGATGCATATGCACAGGTGGTGATTGG
>JAAGZL010000459.1 GCA_024206335.1 Gammaproteobacteria bacterium | reverse complement strand
GAGCTCGTACTGAGATCCTGGAACCCTAGAGATCCTCAGGGTCGCAGAACCCGAGGGTCTCGGGATGACGGATGCTGGAGGTCTCCTGGGACCAGGTCCCGGAGAGCCTCCGCAGCTGATGTGAGATGTCAACACACAGAGAGCCCGTAGCTGCTAGCGTCCCTCCTGAGGGGCTCTACGTAGCTACGATGCGAGTGTAGTGTTGAGTAACCGCGTAAGACCACCCAGACCATGTCATGGGATGGTATGGTCTGGAGTAGGGACCCGGGTGAGACATCCCAGAGGGATGTAGCACTCCGGTGCTATCGTGTTGCGAAGCATGCATGCAAAGGGCCCTCTGAAGGGCACGTGCAAGCATGCTGTAACACGAGAGCTGTGATGTACTCGAGAGCGTAACACCAGGACCCAGGGATCCTGGATGTGCTGCTCCGAGTATGGAGTCATCCAGGGTGCTCCAGATCCACAGGAGCTGAGACACCAGCTGGATGCATCCACGTAGTCGTCACACGTCCCGAGCCAGCAGCACAACGCTGTGCGTGGGCTGCGCCTCGTGGACTGTGCGACGTACGCTATCCATGACTGCTGTGGCACACAGCATGTCGTGGATGCGCAAGACGAGCCAGGACCGCTATCCACAGATCTACTGATCTGAGGTGTTGCGGGTCTGGCATCTCATGGAGTGACCTGAGATGGTCTGGGCCATCTCATGTCTAGGGATGTCGTTGGTGTCGTTGACACCAGCGGTACGTAGATGATGTCAACGTAGTGTTGCTACTGCTGTGGCAGAGCCATACGCAGAGCCACCACGGTGACAGGTCTCCATGATGACAGCAGACCGATGGTCTAGCATGTCAGCAGCAGGAGACATCAGGAGTGACCTTGGGACGGATCCACAGATCCTGTCTCAGGTCATGACGAGAGTAGTAGCTGCTCCACACACCAGTATGTGCTCAGCACAGCTGGTGAGCAGAGTGGCACTACGGTATCTCTGCAGACGCCCAGCATCTCTGATGCTCCGGACGTATGCAGTCTCAGATGTCACATCCCGGATACAGTCTGCGGACGGGATCTGAGGATGAGACGCGTTAGCTATCCGAGGTACCACATCTGCTGTGGCAGCTGGCATGCCATCCGCAGATGAGGTGCTGTAGTGCTCGCAACAGACGGACTCGCGGGTAGAGGAGACATCCTCCACCACGCGGTCCACGCGAGTACGACGGTGCTCCACAGCACTTCAGTGCTGCGAAGCCATGGCATCCCAGATGCCATATCAGATGTAGCACCTTGGCCACTAACATGACCCATCCCGAGATGCCATACGAGATGGCAGCTGGGATGTCTCCTCAGAGTGCACATGGCCGTAGCATCAGAGATGCTGGCCGTGCATGGTTACACTCATTGGTGCTCACCACATCAAGACTGTGCTACTCTCAGTCTGCTGTGCTGAGGACCTGCT
>JAAGZL010000458.1 GCA_024206335.1 Gammaproteobacteria bacterium | reverse complement strand
GTTGACACCATCGCCAACTTGCCCGTTAATTTGTTCGATTAATTCTCTAACATTCTCAGCACTAAACATTGAACCACCTGTCATGTTAATTGATATATTCCTGCTAGGTTCTTGTTGCGTCTGTGCTACTGGTGCTGCTGTAGGTGTACTAACAGAAGGTAATGAGCCGCCTCCTGCTGATGGTTTTGAACCGCCTTTAATAGATGATATCATTGCACCCGTTTTAGCTAAACTAGCTGCTGTATAGGCTGCTGCAACTATAGGCGCGTATGGTCCACCTGTTGACATCCCCGCTTTCCACGCATCAACCGCAGCTTGGCCACCTGAAACAATCGCTTTTGCAATTGCAATTTTCTTTGCAATTTCTTGTGATTTTTTACCGCCTGTGCTTAATGCTGATACAATAGCCCCCATTGTGCTAACTACAGTGTCTATTTCAAATCTTTGCTCATCTTCTTTTAATTTCTTTCTAGCATTAGCCGCTTGTTGTTTAGTGATCGTGCCTGCATCTTCACCAATTCTGATCGCTTCATT
>JAAGZL010000457.1 GCA_024206335.1 Gammaproteobacteria bacterium | reverse complement strand
TTATGGTGCTTAGTCTCCACACTGGTAACTGTTGTTATGACTAGTATAAATTGAGGAAGAGTGCATGGCCGTTTCAGATCTTTTACTTCAAGGTGTTAATTTGATGCTTCTCGGTATGGGGATCGTATTTACCTTTTTGGCCATCCTGGTTGTAGCACTCACTGGAATGTCTCGTCTGGCGGCATCTCTTTCTGGTCCTGAAACGCCGCCAACGGTTGCAGCAAGTGATGCTGAAACAGATGATACCGAACTGATTGCTGTGATCTCAGCCGCTATTAACCGGTATCGATCTAGGTAGTAGAGCAGCCCTTACCATAAATAAATATATATGCTGGATCCATCACTCAGCGCATCCCTTTAAACACACATGAAAGAAAGAAGACCTATGAGCGATAAAAAACCATTAGGAATTACAGAACTCGTCTTGCGTGATGGACATCAGTCACTATTTGCCACCCGTATGCGTATCGACGATATGCTGCCCATCGCAGCAAAATTGGATAAGGTTGGTTTCTGGTCACTCGAGACTTGGGGCGGGGCCACTTTTGATTCTTGTATTCGTTTCCTGGGAGAGGATCCATGGGAACGCCTGCGTCGCCTGAAGGCTGCCATGCCAAATACCAAGATGCAGATGCTGTTTAGGGCCCAGAATATCCTGGGTTACCGTCACTATGCAGATGACGTGGTAAAGGCGTTTGTGGAACGCTCTGCGGTAAATGGTATGGATGTGTTCCGTATATTTGATGCTATGAATGACGTACGTAACTTTGAAACCGCAGTAAAGGCTACACTGGCGGTTGAAAAACATGCCCAAGGAGCCATGTCCTACACCGTAAGCCCGGTGCATAATATGGACTACTGGATCGATATGGCCCGTCGCTTGGAAGATATGGGTTGTAACTCTATCTGTATCAAGGATATGGCCGGTCTGCTCAAGCCCTATGTGGCATTTGAACTGATTAGCCGCTTGAAAGAGAATGTCTCTGTTCCGCTGGCCTTGCACTCCCATGCCACCACCGGTATGAGTACAGCCACTATTACCAAGGCCAGCGAGGCAGGTATTGATATGGTGGATAGCTCCATCTCCTCCATGGCTATGACCTATGGCCACTCTGCAACCGAATCTGTGGTAGCAATCATGGATCAGACTGAGCATGATACAGGTCTGGACCTGATGTTGTTGGAAGATATAGCGGCCTATTTCCGTGAAGTGCGCAAGAAATACAACAAGTTTGAGGGCTCTCTTAAGGGGATCGACTCACGTATCCTGGTGGCTCAAGTTCCTGGTGGCATGCTTACCAATATGGAGAACCAACTGCGGGAACAGGGTGCCAGCGATAAACTGGATGACGTACTTAATGAAATCCCTAAGGTGCGTGAAGAACTGGGTTTTATCCCACTGGTTACCCCAACCTCCCAGATCGTGGGTACTCAGGCGGTACTGAACGTCCTCACTGGTGAACGCTACAAATCTATTGCCAAAGAGACTGCCGGTGTCCTTAAGGGTGAATATGGAGCCTCACCAGCCCCGGTAAACACTGAACTTCAAGCCAAGGTTCTGGAAGATGGTCAAGAGGCTATCACCTGTCGTCCAGCGGATCTGCTGTCACCTGAGGTTGAAACTCTCACGAAAGAGCTTGAGACCATCGCCCAGGAGAAGAAGATTGATTTGGCCAGTAACATTATCGACGATGTCCTGATCTACGCTCTGTTCCCGCAGGTGGGACTGAAATTCCTGAAGAACCGTGACAACCCTGATGCATTTGAGCTAGTACCTGGATCAGAGCCTAAACCTAAACCTAAAGCTGAATCGGCCCCAGTCGCTGCCCAAGCACCAGTTGCCAAGAGTAGAGCTGAGGCCTATACGGTACATGTCAATGGTAAATTCTATGATGTGACCGTATCTGCCGGTGGCGCTGTAAAAAGTGTTGCACCGGCTTTGGATGCGGCCCCGAGCCCAGCGGCAGATGGTGCATCAATAGATGCGCCATTATCCTTCCTTGATACGCAAATAGTTGAGGCATGTTTTGATGGAACAATAGATGCCCCATTGACTGGCAATATCTTCAAGATTAATGTCGCTATAGGCGAGAGCGTCACCGAGGGTGATGTGGTTATGATCCTGGAAGCCATGAAGATGGAAACCGAGGTGCGTGCTACAGCCAGTGGTAGTGTTACGTCCATTGCTGTCAAAGAAGGTGATGCTGTGCATGTTGGCGACACCTTGATTGTTCTGGGGTAAGTTATGAGCGGATTTGATGCACTATGGCAATCTATGGGGATTGCCAACATGGAGTGGGGCCAGGTCCTGATGATGGCAGTGGGTTGTGTCCTCATCTACCTGGCTATTCATAAGAAATTTGAACCCCTGCTGCTGCTGCCTATCGGCTTTGGCGCCATCCTCAGTAATATTCCTGTAGCTGAGATTTCAGGCCCGGATGGTCTGTTGGGAATGATCTACCATGTGGGTGTGGAGACCGGTATATTCCCTCTGCTCATCTTCATGGGAGTTGGTGCACTGACAGATTTTGGTGCCCTGATTGCTATGCCAAGTACCCTATTATTGGGTGCTGCTGCCCAGTTTGGCATCTTTGCTACTTTGCTGGGTGCTCTGGCGCTGAATATGGTTCCAGGGTTTGATTTTTCCCTGTCAGATGCCTCAGCTATTGCAATCATTGGTGGTGCAGATGGACCGACGGCCATATTTCTTGCTTCGCGTTTAGCACCTGATCTGCTAGGTGCCATTGCCGTCGCTGCATACTCTTATATGGCTTTGGTTCCCATCATTCAGCCTCCCATCATGCGTGCTCTCACTACTGAGAAAGAACGTAGTGTAAAAATGCAGCAGTTACGCCATGTTAGCAAGCTGGAGAAAGTGTTGTTTCCCTTTACCGTGCTATTGCTGTGCATACTGTTTCTGCCGTCAGCAGCACCGCTGATCGGAATGTTAATGTTTGGAAACCTGTTGCGGGAGAGTGGGGTGGTGGAACGCCTGAGCCGTGCTGCCCAAAATGAGATCATTAATATAGTAACCATCTTTCTGGGGCTTGCTGTTGGATCCAAGCTCTCAGCAGAAAAGTTTCTGAGCATTGAAACCTTGGGTATCTTGGGACTGGGGGCGCTTGCCTTCTGCATTGGTACCGCAACTGGGTTGCTGATGGCCAAGATTATGCATCGAGTCACCGGCGGCAAGATTAACCCGCTGATCGGTGCAGCTGGTGTATCCGCTGTGCCTATGGCGGCCCGTGTGGTTAATAAGGTTGGGCTGGAAAGCGATCACCACAATTTCCTTCTAATGCACGCCATGGGTCCGAATGTAGCTGGAGTAATTGGTTCAGCCGTTGCCGCAGGTGTTCTGCTGGCGGTGGTTGGCGGTTAGTGGAAATGCCATTCAAGGGGGAGACTCCCCCCTGGATGCCCTGCTTCTCCTGGGATGTTCTAACCGCATGACCCACTAGCCCGCATATTGCATCGAAACGGACTGGGCAATAGATTATTTGCATAAATGTCAGACAGTTACAGTGACTAAAATTGCTGTGCAATAAGTACAATCTGTCCCGATCTAGTTCAGGCCAAATTAGGCGTTATATTTTGATCTATCCTCCTCAAACCATAGCTACGGCTAGGCTTTTTTGAATGCTAGATCAAACTACTTAGCCAAATTAGCCCTGATCCTCGATCCCTTCATGCAATATGTTGGCTAGTTTTTTTGACAGCCAACTTCTTGCGTAATAAAATCCCCCGTTTATGTCATCTCGCTTACCTGAATTTATTGATCCTTGGCACTTTGCAGAGATTGAAAAAGAGCTCTCTGGACGGGCTGGGCTTGCTGGATTCTCGCGTCTCACAGAGGTTCTGGTTGAGGATGCGGGTGAAACTGAATTTGTATTCAGGTTCCGCAAGGGCGAGAAAGGGCGCGTACACATTGGCGGCAGTGTGCGAGCTGAACTGACACTGGAGTGTCAGAGATGTTTGGAACCTGTGTGCGTTCCGGTTGCGTCAGAACTGGATGTTGTCGTAGTCGAGGGATTCGATGAGGCAGAGCAGCTTGATGAAGAGTTTGAGCCACTGCTGGCAGGTGATAAGCGTATTAGACTGAATGAGATTATCGAAGACGAGTTGTTGCTAGCTCTACCTCAGGTGCCGATGCACCGGCAGGGTGACTGTACAACGGCTTCGAATAACACTGGGTGGTCGCCAGAACAGGTAGATGAGGATGAAGGGCAGAGCAAGCCCAACCCGTTTGCCGTATTGGCAGATCTGAAGAGTAAACCGAGCTAAGTTTTTATTGATTTAATTAGGAGTTTGAACCATGGCGGTCCAAAAGAGTAGAAAAACCCCTTCCAGGCGCGGTATGCGCCGCTCACATGATGCGTTGACCGAAAAGACACTGTCTACCGATTCAACATCTGGTGAGCTTCACCTGCGTCACCATGTAACTGCTGATGGCTTCTATCGTGGCCGCAAGGTTATCGCCGACAAGGGCGAGTAATCGAACAATAATAATAGTCTCAGGCTGGCCAGCCTTCCTGCTGCCAGCCCTGAGACGATCATACCAATTTCCTTCAAACATCTCTGGGGCGTGTGAATTCGATGCCGCGATCTAACCGAATCACTATCGCATTGGATGCTATGGGTGGGGACCACGGTGTTAGCGTGGTTGTACCCGCGGCCCTGGACTTCCTGAACAACGACCAGGATGTTGACCTTATCCTTGTAGGTAATGAGGATCTAATCAAGCAGCATCTTAACGGTTATGACAGCGGTAGACTGGTTATCCAGCATGCATCCCAGGAGGTCGGGATGGATGAACCGCCGTCCAAGGCGTTGCGTGGCAAAAAAGACTCATCCATGCGTGTTGCCATAAATCTGGTGCATGAGGGTGTTGCAGATGCCTGTGTCAGCTCCGGAAATACCGGCGCCTTGATGGCAACCGCAAGATTTGTTTTGAAGATGCTACCGGGGATAGATCGTCCTGCCATCATCTCAACTCTGCCAAGCGTGGAAGGGCATAGCTGGATGTTGGATCTAGGGGCAAATGTAGACTGCACGGCAGAGCATCTATTTCAATTTGCGGTTATGGGGAGTGAACTTGTTGCCTCAGTGGATGGCAATGCAGCTCCGCGTGTGGGACTGCTCAACGTGGGCCTGGAAGAGATCAAGGGTAATGGACAAGTCAAGCGTGCCCATGAACTTCTGGTAAACAGTTCACTAAACTATATTGGTTATGTAGAGGGTGACAACATCTATACTGGTGGAGTGGATCTGGTAGTTTGTGACGGTTTTGTAGGTAATGTCTCGTTAAAGAGTAGTGAAGGCGTGGCCAAACTATTCCGGCACTACCTCTCCCTATCATTCAAACGGAATATTCTTACCAAATTGGCGGGCTTGATTGCCATGCCAGTTCTCAACCATTTTCGAAACTCCGTAGACCCCAGAAACTACAATGGCGCCGGTTTTCTCGGACTGCGTGGCATCGTGGTAAAAAGCCATGGCGGTGCAGATGTATTAGCCTTTGAAAATGCTATAGCTATGGCCAAGAAGGAAATTATGACCGATGTTTCTGCTCATATAGCTCAAGGTGTAGAGAGACAGTTTATGAACAGAGGTGAAACGTGACATATGCCCGTATAGCTGGAACCGGCGGTTATCTGCCGCAAAAGGTTCTGACCAACAGTGATCTGGAAAAGATGGTAGATACATCTGACCAGTGGATTCAGGAGCGTACCGGCATCAAGAAACGCCACGTCGCCGAAGAGGGTGAGACCACCTGTGATCTGGCTGAACAGGCCTCTCTCCGCGCCATTGAAGCCGCTGGCATTGATGCCTCAGAGATTGATCTGATCGTTATGGCGACCACTACAGCCGATCAGGTATTCCCCAGTACGGCATGCCTGCTGCAAAGGCGTTTGGGTATTCGCGGCTGCCCTGCTTTTGACGTGCAGGCAGTTTGCACTGGGTTTATTTATGCCGTGGCTGTGGCTGAAAAGTTCATCAAGGCCGGTGGTATCCGCAATGCCCTGGTGGTTGGTGCTGAGACATTCTCACGCATAATAGATTGGACCGACCGCGATACCTGCGTACTGTTTGGTGACGGGGCCGGTGCCGTGGTACTACAGGCATCTGATGCGGCCGGCATAATCTCTACTCACCTGCATGCCGATGGCGAATACAAGGACCTGCTGCAGGTTCCGGCTGGAATTTCCAATGGTTATGCCCAGGTGCGAGAGGGCAATGCCTTTACCGAGATGCGTGGCAATGAGGTATTCAAGATTGCTGTCACCACCCTGGGGCGTATTGTTGATGAAACCTTGGAAGCCAATAATATGCAGAAGTCAGATGTGGACTGGCTGATTCCACATCAGGCTAATATTCGCATCATCAATGCCACTGCCAGGAAACTGAAGATACCCATGGATCAGGTTGTGGTTACCGTGGGCGAACATGGTAATACCTCCGCAGCATCCGTGCCCCTGGCTTTGGACGTGGCGGTACGGGATGGGCGCATCAAACGTGGAGAAACGCTTCTTATGGAGGCGTTTGGCGGCGGATTCACCTGGGGTTCTGTCCTGTTGACTTACTAATTATGAGGCCATCAATGCTAGAAAATGAAATTGCTTTGGTTACCGGTGCAAGTAGAGGGATTGGTAGTGCTATCGCTGATGCCATTGGATCTAGTGGGGCCGTAGTAATCGGCACTGCCACTTCGGAGGCTGGTGCTGCAGCCATCACAGAAAGGTTCAAGAGTGCTGGAATAAACGGCATTGGTAAGATCCTGAACGTTACCGACCCTGAATCAGTAACCAGCCTAATCAAGGAGATTGGCTCGGAATATGGTGCCCCAACTATCCTGGTAAACAACGCTGGCATCACCCGTGACAATCTTATGTTACGGATGAAGGATGATGAGTGGTCAGACATAATTGAAACCAACCTTACATCAATATTCCGGCTGTCAAAGGCATGCCTGCGCGGTATGATGAAGGCGCAAAAAGGGCGCATAATCAATGTTGGCTCAGTTGTTGGCGCCACCGGCAATCCGGGACAGGCAAATTATGCAGCGACAAAATCCGGCATGGTTGGATTTGCCAAGTCCCTGGCCCGTGAAGTTGGATCACGAAATATTACGGTAAATACTGTGGCGCCGGGTTTTATCGACACGGATATGACCAGAGAGCTGTCAGAAGATCAGCGCAGTGCGTTGCTGGGCAATATACCTCTGGGACGTCTGGGCGGACCGGATGAGATTGCAAAGGCGGTGCTGTTTTTGGCGTCAGATGATGCCAGTTACATCACAGGTGAGACCTTACACGTGAATGGCGGCATGTTTATGGGGTAATACCTACCGCATTATTATCATAATACACGTTAGATATGTGGCGTAACATACGGTAATATAAAGAAATACATGAATTTTATGTTTGTCTAAGTTTGATTAATTTGGACTTTTAACTTTAGTTAATTGTGAATACAATAGCGGTCGGTCGCTTTTAAGTGATCTTCAATTTATTCGGAGGAATCTAATAACATGAGCTCTATTGAAGAAAGAGTTAAAAAGATAGTCATGGAACAGCTGGGAGTTAAAGAGGAAGAAGTCGTTCCTGAGGCCTCTTTTGTAGATGACTTAGGCGCTGATTCTCTTGACACCGTTGAACTGGTAATGGCACTCGAGGAGGAGTTTGAGACTGAAATTCCGGATGAGGAAGCTGAGAAGATCACCACCGTCAAGCTGGCGCTTGATTACGTAACCTCAAACGCCTGAGAGCTTTAATTCTGTTTTCCTGATATGGGGCAACCGTTAGGTGCCCCATATCGTTTTCTCGTTCCCGAACGGGGGTATATTCTTAAGATGGTTAGACGAAGGGTAGTAGTTACCGGACTCGGTATGGTTGCGCCTGTAGGGAACACTGTGGATACCGCCTGGAGCAATATCCTGGCTGGTAAAAGCGGTATTCGCCCCATTACACATATCGAAGATATCGAAAAATTCACCACCCATTTTGGTGGATCCATTGTTGATTTCGACATCACTGAATATATCGCGGCAAAAGAGGCACGTAAGATGGATAAGTTTATCCACTACGGACTTGCAGCCGGATGTCAGGCCATAGAGGATTCCGGTCTTGAGATTACCGAAGACAATGCCGCCCGCATAGGTGTTGCTGTGGGTGCCGGTATTGGCGGTATCACTGGAATTGAGAACAGCTACGCCGCCTACGTCAACCGTGGGCCGCGTAAGATATCCCCATTCTTTGTTCCTGCCAACATTGTGAATATGGTGGCGGGAAATATCTCCATAAAATACGGATTAAAGGGCCCTAACTACTCCATAGTATCTGCCTGCAGTACCGGCAGCCACAACATTGGAGAAGCTGCACGTCTGATTCGTCACGGTTATGTGGATGCCATGGTTGCCGGTGGTTCCGAGATGGCAACCTCTCCAGTAGGACTTGGCGGTTTTGCTGCTGCCCGAGCCCTCTCTAGCCGCAATGATGACCCGGAAGCAGCCAGCCGCCCCTGGGACAAGGATCGCGACGGATTTGTGCTGAGCGACGGTGCCGGTGTTATTGTCCTGGAAGAGTACGAAATGGCAAAGGCCCGTGGCGCCAAGATCTATGCCGAACTGGTTGGTGTGGGTATGAACTCAGATGCCTATCACATGACCGCTCCATCCCCCAGTGGTGAGGGTGGCAGGGATTGCATGCTGCTAGCACTGCAGGACGGCGAACTTAATACCGACCAGGTCGATTACATAAACGCCCATGGCACCTCAACACCGGCTGGCGATGTAGCTGAGACCAGCGGCATCAAGGGTGCATTTGGCGACCACGCCCACAAGCTTGCGGTTAGTTCCACCAAGTCCATGACTGGACATATGCTGGGTGCCGCCGGTAGTGCCGAGGCCGTTTTTACCATCCTGGCAATAAGAGACCAGGTTGCCCCTCCAACCATCAATTTGGAGAACCAAGACCCGGATTGCGATCTTGACTATGTGCCGAATGTGGCACGTGAGATGAAGATTGATCTGGCCGTCTCCAATTCCTTCGGTTTTGGTGGCACCAACGGCTCACTGGCCTTTACACCCTTCAAGGGTTAATTCAGAAGAGACCTATCCTTGTTAATAAACGGGGATTCAGGCACAACAATTTCCGCCTTTGATCGCGGTCTGCAATACGGTGATGGTCTATTTGAGACCATCGCCGTCGCAGATGCCCATCCATGTCTGTGGCAGCGGCACTATCAACGGCTGCAGGCAGGTGGCAAACGCCTGGGAATATCAATCCCCACAGCTGCAACCATGATCAAGGAAATTCAACAGGAAATTGGGTTTAATGATAGAGGTGTCATCAAGGTTATTGTTACCCGGGGTAAGGCCTCCAGGGGCTATCAACCAGATCCGGAGATCCCTGTCACCAGAGCGGTACATTTCTCCCCCTGGCCCAGTTTCCCGGCGAGTACGAACTCTGATGGAGTCTCTGTGCGTCTGTGTAACACACGCCTGGGCTCAAATAGGGCCCTTGCCGGAATAAAGCACCTGAATCGTCTGGAACAGGTCCTGGCCCGTAGTGAGTGGGATGATCCAGGGATCAGTGAAGGTCTGATGCTGGATGCAAATAACCGGGTCATTGAGGGCACCATGAGCAATATATTTATGTTTAAGGATGGCAACATGCATACCCCTGATCTTACTGAGTGCGGAGTAGAGGGCGTGATGCGTAACTTGGTGCTGGAGGTTGCAGCAGAGCTTGGGAGACCAGTGAACATTGGACAGATAGAACTGCCAGAGCTTTTAGCAGCTGATACCGTGTTTCTCACCAACTCCCTGATAGGTATCTGGCCAGTCAGGGATATTGACGGTAAGCCATTCAATCTGGACCACATAGACCGCGACTTGATGTTAGAAGTAAACGATAGAGCATATGTTTAGCAAGCTACTTGGTATCGGCGTTATCTGTGTGAGTTTTGCCCTGGCATGGCTCATGCTGGATCTGCAACAGTTTTCTGAAACCGCCCTGAATCTTCCAGAGCCGGGGATTGATTACACCCTGGAGCCTGGGACATCACTTGGTGTATTGGCGAAAGATCTGGAGAACAGAGGTCTAATCAGCAACTCCATGTACCTGAGGGTTATCGCTCGCTGGTCAGGGCTGGGTAAGCGGATCAAGGCCGGTGAGTATCGAATCAAACCCGGCACCACCCCGAGCGCTCTGTTAGAACAGTTGGTCTCGGGTAAGGTTAATACCTACAACATCACCCTGGTCGAAGGCTGGAATTTCCGCCAGATGTTAAAGTCGGTCCGGAGCAACAAGTCACTAAGCCACACCCTGAATGGTCTTACCTCCGCCCAGATTATGGCCCGTCTCGGATTCAAAGATAAGCATCCAGAGGGGCGTTTTCTGGCCGACACATACAACTTCCCCAAGGGAACCACCGACCTGGCACTGCTGAAACGTGCCTTTGAGGCAATGCAGAATCTGCTGCAGAAAGAGTGGGATACCAGAGATAAGGCCCTTCCGTTCAAAAACCCATACCAGGCCCTGATCCTGGCCTCCATAGTTGAGAAGGAGACCGCGCTACCCCAGGAGAGACCGCTGATAGCTGGGGTGTTTATCCGCCGTCTGCAAAAGAAGATGCGACTGCAGACCGATCCGACGGTGATTTATGGCATGGGGGACAAATACAAAGGTAATATCCGACGTAAGGATCTACGCACCGACACCCCCTACAACACCTATACTCGCCGTGGCTTAACCCCAACCCCCATCAGCATGCCGGGTAGAGATGCTATTCGAGCAGTTATGCATCCAACTCCTGGCAAGGCACTCTATTTTGTGGCAAAAAACCAGGGTGATGGTAGCCACTATTTTTCAGATAATCTGAAACAGCACAACAAGGCTGTACGCAAATATCAATTGAAACGTTGAGACGTTGCTGGGATATACTGTTGTCAGATAACCAACAAGAGAGTGCTTAATGATGACAGGCAGCAGGGGAAGGTTCATAACGGTCGAGGGGATAGAAGGGGCCGGTAAGAGCAGTAATCTTGAGTTTATTAAGCAACTATTGGAGGCCTCGGGCAAAGAGGTACTTTTTACCCGTGAGCCAGGCGGTACCCCGCTGGGTGAAGAGGTAAGACAGCTGTTGCTGGGACATCGCCACACCGGTATGGCCGATGACACTGAACTTCTCCTGATGTTTGCGGCGCGGGCGGAGAACCTTGAGCAGAAGATAAAGCCGGCACTAGAGGCAGGTATCTGGGTGCTGTGTGATCGCTTTACCGACGCCTCATATGCCTATCAAGGTGGAGGGCGCGGTATTGACAAGATGCGGATACAACAACTGGAAGAGTGGACCCAGGGAGAGTTGCGCCCTGATCTGACCTTGTTACTGGATCTTCCAGTGGAGGTTGGTCTGGAGCGCGCGGGTAAAAGATCAGCTCCGGACCGATTCGAGAAGGAGGAGGTACGTTTTTTTGAGGACGTACGCCAGGCCTATCTGCAGATAGCCTGGGATCAGGCAAGCCGCGTCAAGGTGGTGGATGCATCAACTCCACTATATGAGGTTCAGGCACATATTACAGAGACAGTGCATGATTTTATTCAGACCGGATCCTGATTTACGTCCATAATCCAAGACACTTAGTTATGCATACCATCACCACCTTTCCACCCTACCCATGGTTGCAGGATGTCTGGATACAACTGCAGGCGGTACGCAGCTCCGGGCAACTCCCGCATGCCATCCTGTTCAGCGGCGCCGAGGGGCTGGGGAAGTTTGAGCTGGCCCAGGCGCTGGCGTGGTCGTTGCTGTGCAAATCACCTTCTGAGTCAGGCCAGCCCTGTGGGCAGTGTAGTGGCTGCAATCTCATGGCTGCCGGCAATCACCCTGATCTGACAGTGATAGAACCGGAGGATACGGGCAAGGCAATCAAGATTGATACCATCCGGGAGTTCATTAGCCGGGAGGCGATAACGGCCCATGCCGGTGGTTATAAGCCAGTTCTGATCCGACCAGCGGATGCCATGAACCAGGCCGCTGCCAATAGTCTGCTCAAGACCCTGGAGGAGCCTGTCAGTGGTACTATCATGATACTCATATCTGCCAACCCTTCCAGATTGCCTGCAACCATTCGCAGTCGCTGTCGACAGATACCTGTCATAGTCCCAGCTGCAGAGGTAGCCTGTGAGTGGCTGCAGACACTCAAGCCTGAGAGTAACGCTAAGGTGCTGTTGCAAACCGCTGCTGGCTCACCTCTCAAGGCTCTGATGATGTCAGACCCGGAGAGAATGGAGCTGCGTCAGGAGCTGTTAGGTGAATTCTGCGAGCTACTTACTCTGAGGCAAGACCCGGTAGTGCTTGCTGGGCGCTGGCTTAAGCAGGATCTTAGGGAAATACTTAACTGGATGTGTGGATGGGTGATTGATATTCTTCGGTTGCAGGTTGTGCCACAGCCTGCGATCATGATCAATCCTGATCATAGAGGGAGATTACTGGATGTGGTCAGAGTAATTGACACCAGGCGTCTGTTTCAGGCCCTTGACCACATCTATGAGGCTCGGGGCTATGTTGATGCGACGCTGAATGATCAGATGACACTGGAGCGCCTATTATTGGCGTTGGTAAAAAGTCGGAGATAGGATAAGAGATGCAAAACGCTAATATGCCAGGGGCGCGACAAGGCATCCTGTCACTAACCATCAAAGATAAGAATGCCCTGTATGCTGCCTATATGCAGTATGTAAAAAATGGCGGCCTGTTTATTCCCACCAACAAGCAGTACAAGCTTGGAGATGAGGTGTTTATGCTGCTTACCCTGATGGATGAGACCGAACGCATACCGGTGGCAGGAAAGGTGGTTTGGATTACCCCAATGGGCTCTGAAGGAAACCGGGCTGCAGGTGTCGGCGTCCAGTTCAGTGATCAGGACGGTGGTATCGCACGTAGCAAGATTGAAACCTATTTGGCAGGGGCACTCTCAGCCGATCGTCCTACCCATACTATGTAATTTATAGCATATGACAGCCCTTGTAGATTCACACTGCCATCTGGATCGGTTGGATCTAGCTCCGTTTGATAATAGCTTTGAGCAATTGATACAGAAGACGCTGGAATCTGGCGTTGAGCATATGCTATGTGTCTGCATCGACACTGAAAGCTACCCTTCCATGCTCACACTGGTTGAGTCCTACCCGGAAATTTCCATATCTGTCGGGGTGCATCCCAATGATCGAGAGCGCCATGAGCCACAGCCGAGTGAGTTGGTGGCTTTGGCGAGCCATCCGAAAAACCTGGCTATCGGTGAGACGGGCCTGGACTACTTTCGCAGTGAAGGTGATCTTGAGTGGCAGCGGGAACGTTTCCGCCGTCACATACGGGCCGCACTGCTCTGTGGTAAACCCCTGATAATCCACACCAGAGCAGCGCGTGAAGATACTATTCGCATCATGCAGGAGGAGGGTGCATCCCGGGCGGGTGGGGTAATGCACTGTTTCACTGAAGATTGGGAAATGGCCAGTCAGGCCCTGGATATGGGGTTCTATATCTCGTTTTCCGGCATCATCACCTTTAATAGCGCCAAGGATCTGCGGGAGGTGGTAAAACAGGTGCCAGAGGATAGGCTATTGATCGAGACCGATGCACCGTATCTGGCCCCGGTCCCAAAACGTGGTAAACCAAACTACCCATCTTATGTGCGCCATGTGGCCGAGTGTATGGCGGACCTGCGCGGCTTATCGGTGGAGGAGATAGCAACAATCACTGGGAATAACTTCCACCGCCTGTTCCATCCCACCGCATAGCTACCAGCTTGAAAACCCATAACAATCCTGCTGTTCTGGCCGCTATCTGGATGACTGGTACGCTGCTTTCATTCATGGCTATGGCGATTGCTGGAAGGGAGCTTTCCTCTGAGCTGAATACCTTTCAGATCCTGTTGTTTCGAACTGTGGTTGGCTTGTTGATCGTAGCCGTGTATCTCCAGATCAAGGGCTGGCATCTGATTCGAACTCAACTCCTATCCACCCATGTATGGCGTAATCTGGCCCATTTTGGCGGCCAGTATGGGTGGTTTTATGGCCTGGCCTTTATTCCTCTGGCCGAGGTGTTTGCCATTGAGTTTACGGTGCCGGTTTGGACTGCACTGCTGGCCATGTTTATGCTGGGTGAGAAGTTGACCAAGCCACGCCTGCTTGCGGTTGTGTTTGGTGTTATCGGTATGCTGATAATCCTGCAGCCCGGGCTGCAGGTGGTAGATCCTGCGACCCTGGCAGTTTTAGCCGGTGCCGTCTGTTTTGCCATCACTAACATCAAGACCAAAAAACTGGCCCATACGGACCATCCCATATCCATCCTATTTTTCATGTCACTGGTGCAACTGCCCCTTGCACTGTTTCCATCCCTGCCGGACTGGGTCACACCATCAGCTGCTGCTTTGCCGTGGATTCTGGTGGTGGGTGTTACCGGCCTGAGTGCGCACTACTGTATAACGCGGGCCATGCAGCTGGTGGATGCCACGGTGGTGGCACCCATGGACTTTATGCGTCTGCCGCTGATTACCCTGGTTGGCTTTATGCTCTATGAAGAATCAATTGAGTGGATTGTCCTGTTAGGTGCCGGTGTGATGTTTATAGGTAACTACATAAATATCCAGGCTGAAAAACTAGTGCACTCCAGCCGATGATTTTGTCTTTGGCCCGCTAGTCAGATTTACTCACAAATACGGTAACCACTGCGACGCTGCGCCAGGTCCAGGTGCAGATGGTCGGCATGGGCCGCGTTGGTCGTGGGTCCAATGACGGTGGTAAAGTAGGCGCAGGCACCACCACGTATGGCGGCCTGAAAGGCTCGCATGGCGCTGGAACTGCCGTTGTGCGCCTGGATCTTCATGGGGCCGTTCTGCTTAAAGCTGATTCCCATAAAGTCTATGCCATTGGCAAATGCATGTTCGCTCAGTCTGGCCTTTGGGTTGTTGTTGCGTCGGCGACACTTGTATGAGGTGGATATGTTCAGCTTGGCCGGTTTGGCCTGCAGATGAAGTTGTGCGGAGGGAATCACCACATTGGATGTCCAGTGCGCCAGAGCCAGTGCCATTTCGCATCTTACGACTACATCACCATCTACCAAGACCCCACCCTTTAGCCTGGTTAGATTGAGTGGGCGAGGAGAACCACACCGGCCCGGCCCATCAATTTTTTCCTGTATGGTAAAAATAGCACCATAGGTACGTAGTTTTGCCTCGCATGATTTTGCCTGGCCTAGATTGAACTTGGGTACGGTACTGGCTGTGGCACTAGTGGCAGCCAAATTCGATATGATAGTAAGAAGGAACGTGGTTCTTAGAGCTGCTCTGATAAAACGGTGCATCGGACTGTTTTGCCTGTATAGTATTTCATGTTGATATCAGGAATATTAGTTAATCCTGTATATTTGGCTCAATTGGATTTTACTAACAAGGTTAGGGGAGTTGCAGTTATTTGTCTTTCCCCACGGTCATGCGGCTGCCAAAGATACGTCCGGTAATGCTGTTACGACTTCGTTGTTTCCACTCATCTCGCTCTCGCAGTATCTCTCTAGTAAGGTAGACCACGGAACGCACGGCTGGTGTCTGTATAATCTCAATTCTGAGCTCTTCCTGAGCCTTGGGTGAAGACCATGGCCCTTTCTTATCTTTCCTTATCAGTTTTCGTATTTGCTTGTGCAGGTTGTCACGTAGCTCTTTTACTATCTCTTTTTCTGCATCAGCCGGTTGTTTCCCGGCCATTTGGGTTATCAGGTACTTTGCTCGTTTTTTTTTCAATAGCCCCAGCTGCACACAATCCTCAATGATCACCTTTTTAATTGGTTTTCTTGTTTTGTTGAGCTTGGTTGGCATGTCCGTACTCTGCGGTTTGTAACCGGAATTAAGCTTCTTTTTCTTGCGTTGTGATTTTTTGTCTTCAATCTCAGGTTCCTGAATGGAATTATCGTTATCTTTGGGTGAGGAAATTTCAGGCTGGGCAGAGGTAGCTTTTTCCAAAGCGGGTGGATCTTCACCATTTTCGAGTATTTGCTGCAGGAGTTTGACTTTTTCATCCATGATTAAGGGCAGGGCTCCCACACCCGCATCATCCTGTTCCATCTGTTGAATGATTTTGCTCTTAACCCACTGTTTATGACGGTAAATAACATCTGTGTCACGGATGTTATTTCTAATGCAAACCATTTGCACAAGACCTGAGGCGTTGACCTCAATCAGCTTTTTCAGAGAGGCGTCCATTGTGTGTGAGTCACAACTCCTTAACCTGTAAGGTAACAATGTTTACTTAATTAAATGAATCAACTAGATATATTAGCGGCAAGGCTCTCTATTTTCTTTACTGCAAATTCAATCTCTTGTTCGGTGTTGTAGTAGTGGGGTGAAAATCGAATTCCACCGCCTCTCAGGGCGCAGATGACACCGTCTGACATCAGTCTGGTATATAGCTTGTCATGGAAACCGCCATCTATAGTGAAGGTTACAATACCAGACCTGCGTTGTAACTCGGTACTAGAAATCACATTAATAATACTAGATACACCAATATATTCAATAAGTAAAGATGTATTGTTAAATATGTTTCTAGATATGGTGTCGATCCCAATATCCTGGATCAGTGAGAGACTTGCGTGCAGTCCGTGGATACCAAGCATGTTGGGGCTGCCACACTCAAATCTAGTCCCGGATGCTGATATTTGCCAGTCGGTGCGATCAAAATTTCCACGATCCTGCACCATGTGCCAGCCAAATTGCCGCAGTTTCAGCCTGTCCCGTATCTCTTTTCTGCTATAAAACAGGGCCAGTCCCTCTGGTCCAAGCAGCCATTTATGCCCGTCAGCCACTACAAAATCGGCACTGCAGGCCTGTACATCAAAGGGAATGGCGCCCAGGCTCTGAATTGCATCAACACAGAATAGGATCTCATTAGCGCTGGTATAGCGACCAATCTGCTCCAGATCCAGCCTGAAGCCATCGGCGTATTGGACAGAGCTGATGGAGAGAAGCTTGGTATTCTCATCACACAGGGCAAGCAGATCTTCCTCAGGGGTTTGTGAATTGGTGAGATCGAGCAGCCTAACTTGAACACCATAGGTAGCGGTGAGTGATTCCCATACAATTCGGTTAGATGGAAACTCCTGGGCTATGCTGACGATATTGTCTTGGGCTGACCATTCCAGACCATAGGCGAGTACAGACAACCCCTCAGAGGTGCTTTTCAGCAGAGAGATATCGTCCGGTGACGGTGCATTGATCAATCCCGATAGCATCTCCCTCAGTTCATGTTCGGTTTTAAGCCAGTCGGGATAGAAGCGAGCACCGACAGTGGAGCACTCATCTGCAAATTGCTTGATGGCTTTATTTGTACGCAGCGGGAAAGGAGCGACTGCTGCATGATTCAGATAGATAGTGTTGGGATCGAGCTGAAATTCCTGGTTCATATGAGGCACGTTTAATAGCCGGTTATTGTATAGAAAACTAAAACCTTAACAGATGCACTTGATCCTCAGGCTGAAGCAGTATTGGTGGCAGCACAATGATTTTATCTATCCTATTCTAAGGGTTATCGTTGTAAACCTGATTTCAATCGCAAAAGCTAAGTTTTTCGACACGACTGTCATTTGATGTTGGCTCATTCCCACCGAGTGTTGCATGGCCGGGCTTCTGCTGGGAGGAGTGAGACAGCCGGAATTATGCTCATAATATGAGACCAAGGAGACTGCCTGATCCATCCATTCAACTTCGCCTTAATAACCCGTGCAAGCCAATGCACTCGTCATGAAAGATGCGCGCATCCATCAGCAACAGCGGTTCGATTATTTTTGGTTCAAACTCCATCTGCCCCAACACATCACGGTCGAGATCCACACCAGGCGCAATCTCGATCAACTCCAGCCCTTCTGATCCCAGACGGAAAACAGCCCGTTCAGTAATGTAAAAGACGGGTTTGGCATGTTTGCGGGCCAATTCACCGCTGAATGTGAGATGTTCTACCCGTTTAACAAACTTACACACCCGTCCCTCGCAGAGTATCTCAAGTTCACCATTGTTGATTCGGAACTGGCAGCCCCCGGAGGTAAAGGTGCCCATGAATATGACTTCACGTGAGTTCTGACTGATATTGATGAATCCTCCCGCGCCTGCCATTCGCTTGCCAAAGCGGCTCACATTCACATTCCCTTCGGCATCCACCTGGGCCAGGCCAAGAAAGGATTGATCCAGACCGCCTCCATCATAAAAGTCGAACTGAGCTGGCTGATTGATGATGGCCTCCACATTGGCTGAGGCACCAAAGCTGAGTCCTCCGGCAGGTACACCGCCGATGCCGCCGGGCTCAACGGTGAGGGTGAAGTTGTCCATTATTCCCTCTTCGTCTGCCACCGAGGCGACTGCCTCTGGCATGCCTATTCCCAGGTTAACCACCGCGTCCTGCATCAGCAGTATGGCCGCACGTCTGCTGATGATTTTGCGTTCGTTCAACTCCATGGTGCCACCGGGGACATGATGGCTCACCTGCTCACCGGTATAGAGTGGATTGTACGCCTCGCTGAAAGTTTGCATGTGGTGCTCGAGCTCTGCGACAACTACAGAATCCACCAGGATTCCTGGAATCTCTACCATCTGCGGATGTAGGTGATGCTCATCCACCATCCGCTCCACCTGGACAATTACTTGCCCGCCCGAGTTCTTTACTGCCTGGGCGATGGAGAGACCCTCCAGGGTCAGGGCCTCACGCTCCATAGTAATATTTCCATATGGGTCAGCGCTCGTACCGCGTAATAAAGCAACATGAATGGGGAAGGCTGAGTAGAAGAGATACTCCTTGCCATCCAGAGAGAGGAGTTGCACCAGATCTTCACGAGTGGCGGTGTTAAGTTTGCCTCCGTCCTCACGCGGATCGACAAAGGTGCACAGGCCTACGTGAGTCAGTGTGCCGGGTTTTCCCGCTGCGATGTCTCGATACAGATGCGTTATCACTCCCTGTGGAAAGTTATAGGCCTCGATGAGGTTTTCATGCATCAGTCGTCCCAGCGCCGGCACAAGCCCCCAGTGACCGCCGATCACTCGTTTCAACAACCCGTCATGCCCGAAGTGGTTTAGACCGCGTTCGGCACCATCTCCCTGTCCGGCGGCGAACACCAGTGTGAGATTATCTGGTTTCCCGCTCTCGACAAAGCGTTTTTCAAGGGCAATGGCCAGGGCCTCGGGAAAGCCGATGCCAACAAAGCCACTAGTGGCAATGGTGGCGTTATTGGGGATGGCCGCAACTGCTTCTGCGGCCGAAATGGGTGCGAGTGCTCTCAAATTCATTGGACTGACTCTCCTCCGTGACTCGGCCGTGCATGTATGTGCATAGACAATAATATATTAGATGCGTAGCTCTGGATGGGGTGGAATAGGCTATGACCTGCCATATTCTCGCTCATCGGTTTTTCTTTACGCTCAATTTACAGATGCCCAAGCGTTAATGAAACCGAGCCTTTGCATAATCCTAGATTCCTCAGTTGACCGTTACAAACAGTAATTAACGTCCTGAATGTATGGGCTTTAGCAGCAGTTTAACACTCACCTGCTGAGTGAAGAGCACTACACCACGAATGGCGCACTTGCCCTGTACCACCCCAAGCACACTCTCCGCCTATCCATATCGGGGCAGAACATAGGCAAGAGCCAAGGGGACAAAGGCGAGTGCCATTAGGTTGCCCAGCATGACGATGGAGGCGACCTTGCTGGGCTCCTGGTTGTAGCGTTCTGCAACCATAAAGTTGAGTACAGCTGGGGGCAGCGCCCCGAACATCAACAGTATCCCAGCCTGCATAGGTGCAAGATCAAGCAGGGGTAACAGCAACATTGCCAGTGCGACTCCAAGAAGTGGACTCAATACAGCCCCGAGAAGACCGATGCGCCACTCTGAAAAATCTGCACCGGCAAGGCGTACGCCGAGAGAGAACAGCATAAGTGGGACAGCGATTTTGCCGAGCATTTCGATCGGTAGTGCTATGGGTTGTGGCACCTGAGTCCCGGTAAAGCTCACAACCAGGGCTGCTGTAGCTGAGAGGATCATGGGTTGCCGGAAAACTATCCACCAGCGGGCATGATGATCCAGCATACGGATTCCCAAGGTGAAATGCAGGGCGTTCTCAATCAGGAACAGAACCAGGGCTGCAGGCAGGGCCAGTTCGCCGAAGGCCAGTACCTGCAGTGGTAGACCCATATTGCCTGAGTTGCAGAACATAATCGGTGGTACAAGCGTATTGGTCTGTGCACGAGCCAACCGCGCCAGAGGCCAGGCTAACAGCCCTGAACCCAGTACCACTACAAGTCCACCCAGGGCTAGTTTGCCGTAGGTTGCGAGATCAAAGGCCTGGTTTGACAGGGCGGAAAAGATCAGTGCCGGAACGAAGACGTCGATATTGATGCGATTGGCAACATCCATATCGGATTTATGGAAGTAGCCGTAAACAAAACCTGCTGATACGACTGCGAACAGGGGAAAGACAATTTCAAATATTCGTATGATCACGATAGCGGTTAATCAGGCCTGGGTTACTTTGCAAAAGGAGTCAGTCGTCTAAGGGCGCGTTCTTTGCGTGCCTCCTCCTTGTCAATTTCCTGCAGAGTTTTCTCTATGTAGACCAGGTGGTCATGTGCCGCCTGGCGTGCCTTGTCAGGCTCTCCGTCGACAACTGCTGTCATCAGTGCATGATGCTGGTTTTTTAACTTCTTAAAAACACCAGGCTTCGTGTAGAGTTTATCGTGGCTGAAAGATATGCTGTCGAGCAGCAAGGTGAACAGTCCGCGCATAACGTGCAGCAGTACGACATTATCGGCTGCTTCAGCAATTGCCATGTGAAACTCGGTGTCTGCTTTTGCCTCCGCGCGGGGATCTGGTCCACCATGTGTCTCCAGCATGGCTTGATATCGTTCCTGGATGATCTGTTTGTCCACCTCAGTACAACGCATTGCGGCGTAATATGCCGCCTGTCCCTCCAAGGCGTGCCGAACTTCCAGCACGTCAAAACGCGTGTTGGGACGCTCACGGAAGATCTCAAGCAGTGGATCCGTCAGGGAAGGGGCCAAGCTCTCACAGACATAGTTGCCGCCCCCCTGGTGGGTCCTCAATAGGCCTTTTGCCGTCAGTTTTTTTATCGCCTCACGCAACGTGGGCCGGGAAACTTCAAATTTATCCGCAAGCTTACGTTCCGCTGGGAGTTTTTCCCCGGGCTTCAGTACTCCTTCCAGTATCATCGACTCCATTTTGTGGGCGATGATATCGGCAATTTTTGGCTTGTTCATGTGGCTGATTACCTAAATAACAAAAATGGTCTGACCAATATATGATAGCTAGTATAGTTTGGTTTTTGTGATTTGCAAATACCTCTGTATCCCCTGTAAACCTCTCTATAACAGTATATAGTGCATATTCATTGTTGATTAATTTAGACTATAATGAAATATATATCGGTATAAAATTACTTGACAAGTAGAAGATCAGCCTCTAGATTGTAAGTGGTATTACCAAAAATCACTATAAAAATACACCAGACACTAACTATATTTTAATTAACATTGTGAGGATGATTAACATGAAACGACTTCTGGTCTCGGCCGCAACAGCATTAGCTCTGACAACACTTTCCGCACCCACTCTGGCAAAGGATAAGCCGGTGCTTTTAAAGGTTCCGGTGACCTTTGGCACCCATCTGCCGGGCCTCGGCACCACCATAAAATGGGTAGGTGACCGGATCAAGACCGCCAGTGGCGGTTCGGTGAAGATGAAGATCTATGAGCCAAAGAAACTGGTTGCGCCATTTGAGATTCTCGATGCGGTCTCCAGCGGCAAGGTAAACGCAGGTTATGCCACAGCCGGTTACTGGGCAGGAAAGATCCCGGCTTCCCCCCTGTTTTCTGCTGTTCCATTTGGTCCCGAAGCAGGTGAATACCTGGCCTGGGTCTATTATGGCAATGGGCGCAAGCTCTATCAGGAGATGTATGATCAGGCCGGCTACAATGTCCATGTGGTTCCCTGCGGTATTATCGCACCGGAGACCTCCGGCTGGTTCGCCAAACCGATCAATAGCGCGGACGACCTAAAGGGCATGAGTATGCGTTTCTTTGGTCTGGGCGGTCAGGTAATGCAGAAGCTGGGCGTATCCACCACTCTGTTGCCAGGGGGTGAAATCTTCCCGGCGCTGGAGAAAAAGGCCATCGATGCCTCTGAATTTTCCATGCCTGCTATCGATCAACGCCTCGGCTTCCACAAGATTGTGAAGTACAACTACTTCCCAGGTTGGCATCAACAGGCGACCATGTTCGAACTGCTGATCAACAAGGACGTCTGGAACAAGATGAGCGAGAGCCAGCAGATGGTCACCGAGGTGATGTGCAAGGCCGCCATGACCGAGGGTTTTGCCCAGGGTGAGGCGATCCAGTTCGATGTCATGAAGGAAAATGCAGAAAAGCGTGGCGTCAAAATTATGTACTGGTCTGATGATATGTTGTCGCTGTTCCGTTCGAAGTGGCAGGAAGTGGTTGAAGAGAACAAGAAGGACGCCTTCTTTAATAAGGTCTGGAGTGATCTGAGCAAATTCCGCGGTGGCTATGACCTGTGGGAGGCCTACGCCTTCTTGCCACGGGCACAACGTCCAAAGAAATAAGCTGTTTATAGGTATCTGTTGGCAGGGCGACCGATGGTGTCGCCCTGCCATTTCAAGTTGATACAGCAAATAAAAATGTCTTCTGAACTGATGCTGGGTGTTTTGCGTCGGGGAGGGCAGGGGATTGCATCGTTCTTGTGGCTTAACTATGAACGTTTGAGCGATGGGTAAACAGTAAAAGGGCGGTGACAGATGAATAATGAAACGCGAGTACCGGCGGCGGATGCGCTGGATAGCTTTATTGGCGCTATTGGCCGGGTGGTGAGCTGGGCCAATGTCATTCTTGTTGGTGTCATCATCCTCCAGGTGGTCTTGCGCTACGGTTTCGGAAGCGGACTGGTGGTGTTGGAGGAGTTGCAGTGGCATCTCTATGCCGTGGCTGTAATGTTCGGCATCAGCTATGCGTTGACCACTGATTCTCATATCCGAGTGGATATCATCCATATGAGAATGGCCCCGCGTACCCAGGCCTTCTGGGAACTGTTTGGCATCCTTGTATTCCTTCTGCCATTCATCGTTGTGGTGACCCTTCATAGCTTCGATTTCTTCTGGGATTCCTGGCGTATCGCAGAGCGCTCGGACGCCCCACTGGGCTTGCCCTGGCGTTGGGCGATCAAAGGAGTCATACCTGTTAGCTTCATGCTGCTGGGCTTGGCGACATTGTCGCGTCTAGCCCGCACCATTAAATCGTTGAAAGGGGTATAGGACTATGGAAGTCAATGAGTATCTCGTGATTGCCATGTTCGTGACCTTTACCCTGTTTCTATTTACTGGGTTTCCCGTAGCCTGGGTGTTGGGTGGTATCGGTGTGATCTTCGCCGGTGTGGGCTACCTGGGTGACACCTACCTGGATACCGCAACGGGGCTGGACTATCTGACTCTGGGGTTGGTGGTCAATCGTATCTACAAGATTATGGATAACTGGGTCCTGGTAGCGTTGCCCATGTTCATCTTTATGGGGCTAATGCTGGATAAGTCCGGGGTGGCTGAACGCATGATGAAGGCGATGCAGGAGCTATTCGGTCCGGTGCGCGGTGGCCTGGCGGTTACCGTTACCTTGATTGGTATCATCCTTGCGGCCTCCACCGGTATCATCGGTGCCTCGGTGGTGCTGCTGGGTCTGCTCTCCCTGCCGGCCATGACCGCCCAGAACTATCATCGACCACTGGCGCTTGGCACCATCGCCGGTGCCGGCACTCTGGGAATTCTGATTCCCCCAAGTATCATGTTGGTGATCATGGCCGACCAGTTGGGTCTGTCGGTGGGGGATCTGTTCATGGGGGCGGTATTTCCCGGCCTGATCCTGGGTTCCCTCTATGTCGTATTTATCCTTGTATATGCCTATTTCAGGCCCCAGGCGGCACCGCTGGCGGAGGATCGGCGCCCTATCGATTGGGGTCTGATACTGGAGGTGCTAAAGACCATACTACCGCCGGCCTTTCTCATCCTCTCCGTGCTTGGATCCATCTTTGCCGGAATTACCACCCCGACCGAAGCAAGTGGCGTGGGAGCACTGGGGGCTACCCTGCTGGCCCTGTACAACAAGAAGCTTAATCTGGGTGTCATTAAAGACGTAGTCGAAGGAACCTATAAAACCACGGCCTATATCTTTGCCATCTTCCTTGGTGCCACCTGTTTCTCCCTGGTATTGCGTGAGCTGGGCGGTGACGAACTTATCGAAGCAACGCTCACCGGGCTGCCTTTCGGGCCTTACGGTGTGGTCGCCTTCATTCTGTTGATCGTCTTTCTGCTTGGTTTCGTTCTTGACTGGATCGAGATCACCCTCATTATCCTGCCGCTGCTGGCGCCGGTGGTGACCGCACTGGGCATCGATGTGCCCGGTTACGGCGTAGTGGACAACCCGGAGCTGGTCTGGTTCGTGATGCTGGTGGCGGTCTCCCTGCAGACATCTTTTCTGACGCCGCCGGTCGGATTTGCACTGTTCTACCTCAAGGGGGTATGCCCGGTCGATGTGAAGCTGTCGGAGATCTATAGGGGAGTGGTGCCATTTATCATTTTGCAGCTTATCGGTCTGCTCCTGGTGGCCATGTTTCCAGCCCTGGTGACCTGGCTTCCCGCCATCGCCTACAAATAATCTGCTGTGACGATGATTGAGAAATGCAGGCAGTTGTATCAAGAGTTAAGCGGATTTCTGCCCGAAGCCCGTTTGATTCGTGATCCACTGCGCACCCTTGCCTACGGGACCGATGCCAGCTTCTATCGCCTGATCCCGAAACTGGTGGTCAAGGTGGAGAACGAGGTGGAGGTGATCAGGCTGCTGGAACTCTCTCAGCAACACGGGATTCCGGTTACTTTCCGTGCGGCTGGTACCAGTCTCTCCGGCCAGGCCATCACCGATTCGGTGCTGGCGGTGCTGGCCAATGGATGGGAGGAGATAGAGATCAACGGTGATGCCTCCGAGATCCGACTCCAACCCGGGGTTATCGGAGGTCTGGCCAATAGCCGACTAGCGCCATTCAATAAAAAAATCGGCCCGGATCCGGCATCCATAAACGCGGCCAAGATCGGGGGCATTGCGGCCAACAACGCCAGCGGGATGTGCTGCGGTACGGCTCAGAACAGCTATCGTACCCTCTCCGGGATGCGCATTATATTTGCCGACGGCGCCATATTGGATACCCGTGACCAGGCGAGCCTGGATGCATTTCAGACATCTCATGCCGAGCTGCTGTCGGGCATTGCCGGCCTGGCCAAAAAGGTGCTGGCGGATACTGCCCTGAGTGAAAAGATTCGGCACAAGTACCGATTGAAGAACACCACCGGCTACAGTCTCAACGCCCTGGTGGACTTCGACCATCCGATCGACATCATTCAGCACCTGATGATCGGCTCTGAAGGGACGCTGGGGTTTATTGCCGATATCACCTACCGCACGGTACCCGATCATCCGTACAAAACTACCGCCATGATCCTGTTTCCCGACATCGAGACCGCTTGTAGGGCAGTTGCGGTGTTGAAGGGGACCCCGGTGGATGCGGTGGAACTGATGGATCGGGCCGCGCTTCGATCGGTGGAGCATAAGCCGGGCCTGCCCGGGTATCTGCGTGAGCTCGATGGCGAGGTGGCTGCGCTGCTGGTAGAGACGCGGGCGGACGCCCCGGAACGGCTGGCGCAGCAGGCGGCGGAGGTCAAGGATGCACTGGCAATCATGAGTACGGTGCAGCCTATCGTTTTTAGCCATGACGCGGCGGAATGCGCAACGCTATGGAACATCCGCAAGGGCCTGTTCCCGGCTGTGGGTGCGGTGCGCGAGACGGGAACCACTGTGATTATCGAGGACGTAGCCTTCCCGGTGCCAGAGCTGGCACATGCAGTACGGGATCTGCATGCGCTGTTTCAAAAGTACGACTATCACGAGGCCCTGATCTTCGGTCACGCCCTGGAGGGCAATCTGCACTTCGTCTTCACCCAGGACTTTGGAACCCCTTCGGAGGTGGCGCGCTACCAGGGACTCATGGATGCGGTGTGCGAACTGGTGGTAAATAAGTATCAGGGCTCATTGAAGGCAGAGCACGGCACCGGCCGCAACATGGCGCCGTTTGTGGAGATGGAGTGGGGGCGGGATGCCTATGAGTTGATGCATGAGATCAAGCAGATCTTCGATCCATCGGGGATCCTCAATCCCGGGGTGCTGCTCAACACCAATCCCCATGTTCATCTGGAAAACCTCAAGCCACTGCCGGCGGCCAACCCGATCGTGGACAAATGCATCGAATGCGGATTTTGTGAGGCCGTCTGCCCCTCGCGCAACCTGACTCTTACGCCCCGTCAACGCATCGTCACCAGGCGGGAGATGGCCCGGTTGGAGGCGTGTGGCGAAGATCCCAAACGCTTGGCCGAGTTTGAGAGAGAGGTCCAGTACCAGGTGCTGGACAGCTGTGCCGCCGATGGGATGTGCGCGACCCGCTGCCCGGTGGTTATCGACACCGGCCGGCTGACCAAGGAGACACGTGCTGCCCAGCATGTGGTGAAAGGTCAACGGATCGCCTCTTGGCTGGGCAGGCACTTTACCGCAGTGACACGCCTGACCCGGATTGGCCTCAGTCTAGCCGATGGCGCCCACGCCCTGTTTGGGAGTAGGGTGTTGGACACTCTGGCAGGTGGGGCGCGTCGATTGTCAGGGGGCCGGTTGCCGCAATGGAACGAATATATGCCGAGGCCTGCCGCTGCCGTCAAACCAGCTCCAGTGATCGCGGGTGATGCCCCCAAAGTGGTGCTCTTCCCCAGCTGTGCCAGTCGCACCATGGGTCCGGCCAGGGGAGACCAGGAGCGTGACTCCCTTCATGTGAAGACCCTGGCCCTGTTGCAAAAGGCGGGTTACCAGGTGATATATCCCCAGACAGTGGACGGGCTTTGTTGCGGTATGCCTTTTGAAAGCAAAGGTTTCCCGCAGCAGGCAGCAAACGGAATGGAGACGCTGGAACAGGCCCTGTTGATCGCCAGCCGGGAGGGCGAATATCCGATTCTCTGTGATACCAGCCCTTGCACCCAGCGTATGCGTGAGCACCTGGATCCACGGCTCAGGGTTTTCGAACCGGTCGGTTTTATCCAGGAGTTTCTGCGTTCAAGACTGGTGATCCACCGTAGGGTCGGAACCATCGCCCTGCATCCCACCTGTAGCAGCCGCAAGATGGGGCTTGATGGAGCGATGCGGAACCTGGCAGAGGCGTGCGCCGAACAAGTAGTGGTGCCCGAGGAGATCGCATGTTGCGGTTTTGCCGGTGATCGTGGATTCAACTTTCCTGAGTTGAATGCCTCCGCACTGCAGGGACTGCGTCAGGCGTTGCCGGACGATTGTGAAGCCGGTTACTCCAACAGTCGAACCTGTGAAATCGGTCTGTCCCTGCACAGCGGGCTGCATTACCGATCTATCGTCTACCTGGTGGACCGCTGCTCGGAGCCTGCACGGTGAAAAACGTAACCCTACCTACAACCCAACTGATGCTCGCGAATAAACAGTGGAGTACAAGATGACATCCAAGACCAAGACTATACCCATGATCAAGACGATCCTTTATCCGACTGATCTCGGGACTCATATGCGGCCTGCCTTCCGCTTTGCTGTCAGCCTCGCCAGACAGTACGAGGCCAAAATCGTAATGCTGCATGTCCTTGAGCCAATGAGCACCACCAGCCAGCGCGTGATGGAGACCTATCTCTCCAAGAAGGAGGCCGGCAAGCTTAGGGATGAAGGGTTTCGGAAGGTGGAGAAAAAGATGCACAAACGGCTGTCGCAGTTCTGTGAAGATGAGATGGGTGTTCCACCGGAAAAATGTGATCTGGTAGCTGAGGTTGTTGTGGTCATGGGCACACCTGCAGAGATGATCTCACAGGAGGCCGAGGAACAGAATGCGGATCTCATAGTCATGGGGACGCACACAGATACCTCTTTGAACCATAGAATCATCGGCTCCACGGCCCGCAAACTGACCCATTTTTCGAAGATACCTGTCCTTGTGGTTCCTGTGTATGAGTGATGAAAAGGCACTGATGATCGCTGCTTTCGAAGCGGGTACACATTTCCAGGCTATGCGAGCTTTGGATCTTGGCGTATGAGCACAGGGGTAGTAGCTGCGGTGGAAAAAATGTGAGGAAACATCCATGAACTTGAGGCATGTGAATAGGCTGAAATTCATATTGCTGCTGGTTCCATTTATTTTTATTGCTTCGGCGGCCGTAGCAGGAGATAGGTGTCGCCAGGAATGGTAAGGGTGGTTCAAGTCAATACCAAGCTATTGTCGTAGATCTGACAGAGATCCAGGAAATATCGTGTCCCTGTTTATGCTAAATGAACAGATTTATGTTGGTTAATGAGAGAGGACTTACAAAATGTTCCAAGTACGCATACATGGTCGTGGTGGGCAGGGCGTGGTAAGCGCAGCTGAAATGTTATCCATTGCGGCATTCGAAGAGGGTAAGCATTCTCAGGCAGTGCCCAGTTTTGGTTCCGAGCGCATGGGTGCTCCGGTAGTGGCTTATGTCCGTATTGACGACAAGGAGATCGAACTGCGTGAGCCGGTGCTCGATCCAAATCTGCTGATCATCCAGGACCCCACACTGTTTTCAGCCATCGATGTGTTTGCTGGTCTCAGAGATGACGGTTATGTGCTGCTCAATACCAACAAAAGTCTGGCAGAGCTGGGTATTGAGGAAGCAACGAAAAGGCTGCCGGCCGGTCATGTGGCAACGGTGCCGGCAACGGAGCTGGCCCTGAAACACCTTAAACGTCCCACGCCCAACACGGTGCTGCTAGGGGCCTTCACCGCTATGAGCGATACAGTGCAGCTCGAGTCGGTGTGTGATGCCATCATGAAAAAATTTCCCGGGAAGATCGGTGAAATGAATGTCGCCGCCGCCAAGGCTGCGCACGAAGCTGCCATTGCCGCCTAATCTAGAGGAGTAACAGACTATGTTAAAACAGATAGAAGGCTCCCATGCAGTCGCAGAGGCGGTGGGTCTATGTCGCCCGCAAGTCATCTCGGCCTATCCCATCACGCCGCAGACCCATATCGTTGAAGACCTTGGCACCATGGTTAAAGCCGGGAAGATTGAGAATTGCGAGTTTCTCCTGGTGGAGTCCGAGTTTGGTGCACTATCTGCCTGTATCGGTTCCTCTGCCGCTGGGGCACGCAGCTACACCGCCACCGCCAGTCAGGGCATGTTGTTCATGATGGAGGCTGTCTACAACGCTTCGGGTATGAGCCTGCCCATCGTCATGACCGTCGGGAACCGTGCTATTGGCGCTCCGATTAACATCTGGAACGATTGGGGTGACTCCATGTCGGCCCGAGATGCCGGTTGGATTCAGCTGTTTGTGGAGGATAATCAGCAGGCGGTTGATGTACACATTCAGGCCTTCAAGTTGGCCGAAGAACTATGTCTGCCAGTGATGGTGTGCATGGATGGTTTTATCCTCACCCACTCCTATTCGCAGGTTGACATGCCGGAACAGGGGCAGGTGGATCAGTTTCTGCCACCGTTTGAACCGCGCCAGGTGCTGGATCCGGCGGCGCCGCTTTCCATGGGTGCTATGGTCGGCCCAGAGGCGTTTACCGAAGTACGTTTTCTCGCCCACCACAAGCAGCGAGAGGCGCTGGATCTGATTCCACGGCATGCCGCCGAGTTTCAATCGATTATGGGTCGTGACTCCGGGGGACTGATCAAGGAGTTTGATTGTGCCGGCGCGGAGACAGTAATTGTCACTATGGGTTCGGTGATCGGTACTATGAAAGAGGTGCTCGCCGGGATGCGTGAGGAGGGTCACTCCATCGGCGCACTTACCATACGCTCGTTCCGGCCTTTCCCGAGTGAGGCGCTGATAGAGGCACTGAAAGATGCCAAGCGCATCATCGTTTTTGAGAAGTGCCTGGCCGTGGGCATGGGTGGCATCGTCTCCATGAACGTACGCATGGCGCTGCAGGATTTTCCACTACACGTGCACTCGGTGATTGGTGGGCTTGGTGGACGCCCCATTACCCGCAAAAATCTGCGTCGTCTGTTTGAAAAAGGCCTCAACGACCAATTGCAAGAAACCCACTTTCACGACATTGATATGGAGATCGTCAACCGTGAACTGGAGCGCGAGAAGGAGCAGCGTCAGTCAGGGTCCATTGCAGAAAATATCCTTCATGACGTTGGCGTTGTCGCCGCCGCGAAAACGATTTAACAGGAGATGACCATGACACAACTTCCAGAATCCCAACAGAAGGTCAAATTCTATCAGACCGGCACCCTCACCGTAGGCAATCGGTTGCTCGATGAGGAACACCGCAATGTACAGGCCACCATGGACCGCTCCAACTCTCTCGACTCCGGGCACCGCGCCTGCCAGGGTTGTGGTGAGGCACTGGGCGCGCGCTTCGCTATTGATGCCGCCATCCGTGCCACCGGCAACCAGTTGATCGCGGCCAACGCCACCGGTTGTTTGGAGGTCTTTACCACTCCCTACCCGGAGACCGCCTGGTCCATTCCCTGGATCCACTCCCTCTTTGGCAACGCCGCGGCGGTCGCCTCAGGCATCGCTGCCGCCATGAAGGCCAAGGGCCGCGAGGAGGTACGGGTAATCGCCCAAGGTGGTGATGGCGGTACCACCGACATCGGCTTTGGCTGCCTGTCGGGAACCTTCGACCGCAACGATGATGTTCTATATATCTGCTACAACAATCAGGCCTATATGAATACCGGTGTGCAGCGATCTAGCGCCACGCCAGGTGCGGCACGGACCGCCACCACCATGCCGGTGGGTGCCGAGCCGGGCAACGCATTCAACACCGGAAAGAGCGTCCCGCTGATAGCCATGGCGCACAATATTCCTTACGTGGCGACCGCTTCGGTGCACGACCTCCACGACCTGGAGATGAAAGTCACCAAGGCCATGGGGGTGCATGGTGCGCGCTATATAGAGGTCTTTGTACCCTGTCCGCTAGGCTGGGGCTCGAAACCGGGTGATACGGTAAAGATAGCGCGGATGGCAGTGGAGTCAGGTATGTATCCCCTGTTTGAAGCCGCGGACGGTGAACTCACCGGAGTAACCAAAATTCGCCGCCGGATACCGGTGGATGATTATCTAAAGCAGCAACGGCGCTTCGCTCATGTGTTTAAACCGAACAACGCTCACCAGCTAGAACAGTTGCGGGCTATCGCCGCCCATAACATCAAGCGCTTCGATCTACTCGCACGAGATGGAGAAGAGTTATGAGCGACAAGGTTGTGGTACAAACAAAACCCTTCGCTATTACGCTGGATGTCGGCAGTAGTCTGCTCAACAAGACCGGCACCTGGCGCACAGAGCGCCCGGTCTACCTGGACCGACTGCCACCATGCAACCATGCCTGCCCAGCCGGAGAGAACATCCAGGCCTGGCTTGGCTATGCCGAAGAGGGTGATTATGAGGCGGCCTGGCGCAAGATCATGGATGACAACCCGCTGCCTGCCACCATGGGACGCGTCTGTTATCACGCCTGTGAGGGCGCTTGCAACCGCACCCAACTGGATCAGGCTGTGGGAATAAATTCGGTCGAGCGTTTCCTCGGTGATCAGGCCTTGCGCTATGGCTGGCAGATGGATGCGGGCGAGCCCACCGGCAAGAAGGCGATGATTGTGGGTGCCGGTCCCGCTGGGCTCTCATGTGCCTACCATCTACGCCGCTATGGGCATGATGTGACCATCTTTGATAGCTCCCCCAAGGCGGGCGGGATGATCCGCTACGGCATCCCCAAGTACCGCATGCCGCGGGAGAAACTGAATGCCGAGATTGAACGTATTCAGGCCATGGGGGTGAAGATCGAATTGAATACCCGGGTGGATGATATCCAGGCAATCAGGGAGCGCAACGGCTTCGACAGCGTCTTTATTGCTATCGGTGCTCAATCCGCCAAGCATATCGAAATTGAGTCGGATGAGAGCATTCCGATGCTGGATGCGGTGCAGGTACTAAGAAACAGCGAGATAGAGGAACCCACAGGACTGCGGGGCAGGGTGGTGGTTTACGGTGGAGGCAACACTGCAATCGATGTTGGACGGACCGCTATCCGTCTGGGGGCCATCGAGGTCACCGTTATCGTCTTGGAGAGCCGAGCCAAAATGCCGGCCCACGAATTCGAAGTGAAGGAGGCACTGGAGGAGGGAGTCAGGATCGTCGATCTGCGAGCGGTCCGCAAGATCGAGGGTAATACTCTGACCCTGGAGCGGATGGTGGATTCGGCAGATCAGTGGCCCCAGCCTTCAGGACAGTTTGAAACCTTCGAAGCGGATGTGATGGTGCAGGCGCTGGGCCAGAATGTTGAAACCGGTCTGTTGGATGGTATTCCAGGCGTTGTGGTGGAGGGGGGTATTGTCCAGGTAGACCACTGCATGATGACCGGTACTGACGGGTTTTTTGCCGGTGGTGATATGGTGCCCTCGCAACGTACAGTGACCACCTCAATCGGCCACGGTAAAAAAGCGGCGCGCAGCATGGACTCCTGGCTGCGTAAAGAGAAATGCCTGCCTGTAGAAAAGCATGAGCTGGCCAGTTTCGACAAACTCAATACCTGGTATTACTCAGATGCACCACGAACTATCCGTCCCATGCTCGACGTAGTGCGCCGCCAGTCCGGCTTTGCCGAAGTGGTCGGTAATCTTGACGAGGGCAATGCCCAGTACGAGGCGCGACGCTGTATGTCCTGCGGCAACTGTTTCGAGTGCGATAACTGCTACGGGGTCTGTCCTGACAACTCCGTCACCAAGCTGGGGCCTGGTAAACGCTTTGAGTTCAAGTACGACTACTGCAAGGGCTGCGCTATATGTGCAACCGAATGTCCTTGCGGAGCGATCAAGATGGTGCCGGAGGATATTTAGCAGCCAGTGTGCTGAGCAAAGCCCAAATCATGTCCATGCGTCCAACAGCAGATAACCATTTTTCAGCGACCAGCTGAATGAAAGTCTGCATAAACTTTGAGGTATTAACAGATGAAAAGCAGCAACTCCTCCCCAACCAGGCCCGCTAATCCCATGGTCGGTCTGTTTGTGACCTGCCTGGTGGATCTGTACCGCCCTAACGTAGGCTTTGCCGCGGTCAAGCTACTTGAGGACGCTGGTTGCACTGTAGAGGTACCGGAGGCGCAGACATGTTGCGGGCAGCCGGCCCTAAACAGCGGCGACTACGCGACTAGCCGCGATATCGCCAAACAGGTGGTCGAGGCGTTTGTGGGTTATGACTACGTGGTCGGTGCCTCCGGCTCCTGTATGGGCACCATCAAGACCCACTACCCGGATCTATTCAAGGATGACCCGCAGTGGCAGGAAAGGGCAAAAAATCTCGCGGCGCGCAGCCATGAACTGATGAGCTTTCTCACCGATGTGATGGGTGTTGAGCAGGTGCAAGCCCGTTACGATGGTACCATCACCTACCACGACTCCTGCTCCGGTCTGCGCGAGTTGGGCATCAAGCAGCAACCGCGCGATCTACTCGGTAGCGTGGATGGACTGGAGATCGACGAGGCGGACAATAGCGAAATCTGTTGCGGTTTTGGCGGTACCTTCTGCGTTAAGTACCCGGAGATATCCACTCGCCTGGTGAGCGATAAAGTAGAGGGCATTGAAAAGACCCAGGCCACCACGCTACTGGGCGGTGATATGGGTTGTCTACTCAATATGAGCGGTCGACTCAAGCGTCTGGGCAAGGAGATGCGCGTCTACCACGCGGCCGAGGTGCTGGCCGATATGACCGACCTGCCGGGTATCGGCGATGGGGAGGAGTAAGGATGGAACCGCATAGCCATGATTTTAAGAAAAACGCTGCGCAAGCAGCAGGTGATGAGCAGCTGAGGCTGGCGCTGGCCAAGGCGCAGGACGGTTTTGTCGGCAAGCGTGCAGAGGTGGTGGGACTGCTGCCAGAATTCGAGCCATTGCGTGAACAGGGTAAGACGATTCGCAACCATGTGTTGGCCAATCTGGACTACTATCTGGAGCGCTACGAGGCCGCCGTGCAGAAGCAGGGCGGGCAGGTACACTGGGCCGAAACGCCGGAGGATGCGCAGAACATTGTGCGTGACATCTGCAAGCGCGTAGATGCGAAGCTGGTGATAAAGGGCAAGTCAATGATCAGCGAGGAGGTGGCGCTGAACGAAGCGCTGGAGGGTGACGGTCTGGATGTTGTGGAAAGTGACCTTGGTGAATACATCCTGCAACTGGCCAAGGAACCGCCCAGCCATATCATCGCACCGGCCATCCACAAGACCAAGGCACAGATCTCTGAGCTGTTTTACAACGCCCATAAAAAGCTGGGCTTCAATAAAAAGCTGGATACGGTACCTGACCTGGTCAACGAGGCGCGCCAGGTGCTACGTTCACGCTATCTGGAAGCGGATGTGGGCATCACCGGTGCCAATTTCCTTATCGCTGAGACCGGCTCCAACATCATCGTTACCAACGAGGGCAACGGTGATCTCTCGTGCACCCTGCCGCGGGTGCATATCGTCACCGCCAGTATTGAAAAGGTGGTGCCGACACTAGACGATGCGAGCGCCCTGCTGCGCCTGCTGGCGCGCAGTGCCACCGGCCAGGAGATTACCAGCTACACCACCTTCAGCACGGGTCCACGTCGTGCCGGTGATAGCGACGGTCCCGAGGAGTATCACGTGGTACTGGTGGACAATGGCCGGACTGAGATGCTGGCCGGTACCTTCCGTGAAATGTTGCGCTGCATCCGCTGCGGTGCCTGCATGAACCACTGCCCAGTCTACGGCGCCATTGGCGGGCATAGCTATGGCTGGGTCTATCCTGGTCCCATGGGCTCGGTGCTGACCCCCAGCTTTCTCGGCCTAAAGGAGGCGGGCGATCTGGCCCATGCCTGCACCCTCAACGGTCGTTGCAGCAGCGTCTGTCCGATGAAGATCCCGTTGCCGGACCTGTTACGCGAACACCGCCGCCGTCAGTTCGAGGCCAAACTGACACCGAAGGTGGCAAACTATGCCCTGGCCGGGTGGGGCTTTCTCGCCAAGCACCCACGGCTCTACCAACCGCTCATGGCGCTGGGCATGAAAATGATGGGTCTGGTTGGCCGCCGCAAGGGACGCTTCCGTAGCATGCCCCTGGCCAGCGGCTGGACCAACACCCGTGATCTACCAGCGCCCCAGGGCGAGACTTTCCACCATGCATGGCGTAAACGCCGAGGAGAGAAATGACCATGGGTGCGACAAGAGAACGCATACTGGGCCGGATACGTGATGCCGTAGCCGATGGTCGCGAGAGTGACTGGCGGGCTGAACTGGATCAGAGAGTAGAGCAGGCGCCACAGTTGATTCGTCCAAAACTGCCTGATGATCTGTTCGCGTGCTTTAGTGAAAAACTGGTACTGGGTGGTGGTACTTGTGAACGACTCGATGCGGTGAGTCAGGTCCCGGAAGCCATTGCTCGTTTTCTGAAGACAAATGAATTGGCGCCAAAACTTCGTGCTGCCCCTGCACTTCAGGGAGTGGTCTGGGGTGATGTACTCCACGTCAACTTTGGGAATACCCGCGGTGACGACCTGGTCAGTGTTACACCTGCCTTTTGCGCGGTGGCGGAGACGGGTAGTGTAGTGCTGCTTTCAAGTGAAGAAAGTCCCACCTCGCTCAATTTTCTTCCCGATGTTCATATCGTCATTGTCGATATGAAACAACTTGTCCCACACTACGAGGATGTCTGGGAAAAGTTGCGTGTGTTTGGGGAGGTGCCGCGTGCCATCAATTTTATTACCGGTCCCTCGAAGACTGCCGATGTGGAACAGACGCTGCAGATCGGTGCCCATGGCCCGCGGAATCTACATGTTTTACTGGTTTCCGACCTGGGCATTGATGGTCCTTGTGCTGATTCTGCTTAGTAAAAGAAGAGATAGATATCGAAATATCCCGGCCTGAAAAGTAATAAAGTTGTTATACACTAAATTAGTATTTCTAATAGTCAGCCTTTGCCGGCTAGCAACCATTGTTTGTAGTAGTTCAGACCGCTTTGAGCAGTTCACAAATTAAAGCCCACGGCTTTGCCGGGGGATACTTACTGATATTCTCAGTAGCAGACCCTAGGTCAATGGTTTTCTTGGTCGACCATAATAAGTACTAAAGTGGCATATACTTTAATAATCAAATATGCAAAATTAATAAGATTGTTTTGCTGACAAATCAGATTCCGTAGAGGTCCGCAATGTGTCGTTCAGAGATATATTGGTTTTCACACTACACACAATACCGAGTTTGAGCTGTATATGTCTCAGTAGCACCAGTAACGTCCGCTTACAGGGAAAGCGGTCGCTTAAACATGGGAGATGCGGGGTCCGTCATGTGGTAACTCAGAACCAATATGATACCGACTATCAATCAGTGAGTCCGTTGTACGATCAATGTGGGTGTTAAAACTTCTTGGCAAAGACAGGCATTTTCACCTAGAGTGGACGTTTGGAATTTGAATTGTATGGTAAGCCTATCGTTTTACACCCCTTTCCCTACCGGTATAAATAATGCCCCCCCCATCCTCTTATCGTAAGACCAAAGTCATCGCCACCATCGGCCCCGCCTGTGACAACGTGGAGACCCTCAAGGAGATGATCCACGAGGGGATGAGCGTGGCACGGCTCAATCTCTCGTTTGGGTCTGGGCCGGATCAAGTGGACCGGGTCAAACGAATCCGTCGAGCTGCTGAGGAGTGCGGTCACCATGTTGCCATTATGGGCGACACCCGAGGTATCGAGATTCGCACTGGCAAGTTGGAACAGGACAGTGTTGATCTAAAGCCAAACCGTCGCTTCGATCTCTATGGTGATGAACAGGCTGGAAATGTTGATGGGGTCTCGGTCACCTACCGTAGGCTATATACGGAGGTGGAGGTAAAGAGCCCTATTCTGCTCGATGATGGTGCGATCGAACTGGAGGTAACTGCCGTTCAGGGAACAACCATACAGACCAGGGTCATCAACGGTGGCACTCTGCGCGCAAACAAAGGTGTCAATCTTCCAGAGACCCAGCTCTCACTCAGTGCAGTAAGCCCTGAGACCCGTGAGGTTGTGGATCGGGAGATGACCTTTGTCGCCGAAAACGGAATCGAATACGTCGCTGCCTCCTTTATTCAGACCGCCGATGACATCTATCGCCTGCGTGAAGTGTTGACTGAGAAAGGGGTTGAAACGCCCATTATCGCCAAGATCGAGAATAGGGCAGGGGTGCACAACCAGGTGGAAATCATCGAAGTCGCCGACGGCATCATGGTGGCCCGTGGTGATCTGGGGGTGGAGCTTCCTATGGCCGATGTACCTGCCATGCAGAAAAGCCTGATTCGCGCCACGGTGAGTGCCGGAAAACCGGTCATCACCGCTACGCAGATGCTCGCCTCGATGGAGAAGAATCCAAAGCCGAGCCGAGCTGAGGTGTCGGACGTGGCTAATGCCATACTCGACGGCACCTCAGCGGTTATGCTCTCCGGCGAGACCGCCATGGGTCGATATCCCGTTGAGGCGGTGCGCATCATGGCTAAGCTGGCGGAGAGGGCTGAGACCTCCCTGGCTGAGTATGGCCTGCTGCAGAAGATCACCCCTAACCCCTCCAATAAGATTACTGAAGCGGTGAGTCAGGCGGCAATCACCATGGCCCGCCATCTTCGGGCCGCTGCCATCTTCTGTCTGACCGATTCCGGTTTTACCGCTCGCCAAATCTCCAAACACCGTCCTGGCTGTCCAATATTGGCAGTTACCATTTCTTCCACGGAGGCCCGTAAGCTCGCTTTGAATTGGGGGGTGCGTCCCCTGTTGCACCAGGGGGAGCGTACCGATGAGGCGAAGGTGCATTGTGGTATCAAACGGGCTAAAGAGTTGGGATACCTAAAATCGGGGGATGTGGTTCTAATCACCGCAGGCCAGCATCAGGTCAGCGGCGGAACCGACTACATTCGGGCGCTGACGATAGAGTAGCCAGCCCTTGGCTGAGCTGGCTCTAAATGATCCCTCCACCTCATTTTTTTCGATTACCTTTCTTTTCTAAGAAACAATCTATGGCAAAAGGAGTTACACTAATAGCCAGCGTTCACCATGAGTTCAACTAAAGAGGATTGTAAATGGCCAAGCCCAACTATGCGTTTGCCAAACGGCAGAGAGATCTCGCCAAGAAACAGAAGAAGGAAGAAAAGCGGAAGTTGAAAGCTAAAGCGAAGCAGCCGGAAGCCCAGGAGGAGGGCCTGACCGAGTTGCCAGGGGATGAGACGACCGAGGCGTGATTCTTCGTGCTTCAACTATTCTTGGGACGACCTCATTTTTAAATAAAAGAGGTCAAATCCCTCGAATATCAAAAGAAAACGCGGTCTGTCTCTGTTTGCTCGCGTAGGCGTTGTTGGCGGGCTTGTTCCTCGGCAACGGCCGCTTTGATTTCTTGCAGTACCGCATCTACATCAGCAGTTTCTTCTTTTTCATCAAAGTGGCCAGTTAGCTCGACCTCAGGGTGTAATTTCCCGTTTTCGTACAGCGCCCAAATCTCTTTGGCGTATTGGCTGCCTAGCAATTCGGGGGCGTACTGGCTGTAGTAGGTGGTTATGGTGTTAACGTCCCGCTCTAACATCCACTGGGCGTGGTTATTGGCAGCCGCATCCACGGCTTGAGGCAGGTCGATAATAACCGGTCCGTGTTCATCCACTAACACATTGAATTCTGACAGGTCGCCGTGTACCAGCCCGGCACAAAGCATGCGCATCACGTATTGCATGAGGACCGCATGGCCTTGCCGCGCGTCTTCAGCAGACATGGAAACATCACTCAGGCGCGGCGCTACTTGCCCTTCATGATCGGTTATCAACTCCATCAGCAGGACGCCGTCAAAGCAGCCGTAGGGTTGGGGGACGCGCACGCCTGCATTGGCTAAACGATAGAGCGCATCCACTTCAGCTGTCTGCCAGACTTGCTCTTGCTGACTACGGCCGAACTTAGAGCCTTTGTTCATGGCGCGGGCACGGCGGCTATTACGTACTTTGCGGCCCTCTTGGTATTGTGCGGCCTGTTTGAAGCTGCGCTTGTTCGCTTCCTTGTAGACCTTGGCGCAGCGGATATCGTTGCCGCAGCGCACTAGATAGACGGCGGCCTCTTTGCCGCTCATCAGAGAGCGGATGACCTCATCCACTAGGCAGTCGTCAACCAAGGGTTGGATTCGTTTTGGAATTTTCATAGCGACCTTACATGATAATGAGGTTTAGACTGTCCCTCTTTACTCGCATCTAGCTCTAGTTACAGATGGTTATGATGCCTTGCTGTTGCTGACGGTCTCCAGCCCTTGGCTGTGTAGGTAATCATCATAGCTGCCACTGAAGTCGACGATGCCGTCAGGTGTTAGCTCGATGATTCTGGTTGCCAAGGATGAGACAAACTCACGGTCATGACTCACGAAGAGGAGGGTGCCCGGGAAATTTTCCAGTGCCAGATTGAGTGACTCAATGGTCTCCATGTCCATGTGGTTGGTCGGCTCATCCATCACCAGGATGTTGGGTAGCTGTAGCATCAGTTTGCCAAACAACATGCGTCCTTGTTCACCACCCGAGAGGACGTTGAGCTGTTTATTGATATCGTCCTGGGAGAAGAGTAGCCGTCCCAGAGTGCCGCGAATGGCCTGCTCATCATCGTTCTCCTGTCTCCACTGGCTCATCCAGTCGAGCAGGTTCGTGTTGCTGTTGAAATCTGTAGAATGGTCCTGGGCATAGTAGCCGACCTGGCTGTTTTCCGACCATTTAACCACACCAGCATTCGGGCTTATGTCGCCCACCAGAGTGCGCAGTAGTGTAGTCTTACCGATGCCGTTGGGACCGATGATGGCGACTCGTTCACCTACTTCAATCGTCAGGTCCAGCTTGCTGAACAGCGGTTTATCCTCAAAGCCTTTGGTTAGCTCCTTTAACTCCAGGGCCAGACGAAAGAGTTTCTTCTTCTGATTGAAACGGATATAGGGATTGGCTCGGCTGGAGGGCTTGATCTCATCTAGCTCAATCTTCTCGATCTGTCTGGCACGGGATGTGGCCTGCTTGGCCTTGGAGGCGTTGGCAGAGAAACGGCTGACGAAGGTCTGCAATTCGGTGATCTTAGCCTGCTTCTTGGCGTTGTCGGCATACATGCGCTCGCGGATCTGGGTGGCGGCAGTCATGTACTCATCATAGTTTCCAGGATAGATCCTCAGCTCACCATAATCCAGATCAGCCATGTGGGTGCAGACGCTGTTCAGAAAGTGTCGGTCATGGGAGATGATGATCATGGTGCTGTTGCGTTTATTCAGCTCGTCTTCCAACCAGCGGATGGTGTTGATATCGAGGTTGTTGGTGGGCTCGTCCAGCAGCATGATGTCGGGGTTAGCGAATAGTGCCTGTGCCAGGAGCACCCGTAGCTTCCAGCCGGGGGCGACAGCGCTCATAGGGCCGCTGTGCTGTTCCAATGGGATATCGAGCCCTAACAAAAGTTCTCCCGCCCGCGATTCGGCGGTATAGCCATCCAGTTCGGCAAACTCCACCTCCAAGTGGGCAACCCGCATGCCTTCCTCCTCACTCATCTCCGGGAGTGAGTAGATACGATCCCGCTCCTGTTTTATTGTCCACAGCTCAGCATGGCCCATGATGACGGTGTCCAGCACCGTCTGCTCCTCAAAGGCGAATTGATCCTGACGCAGTGTACCCAGGCGTTCGTTGGGGGCGATGCTGAAAGTGCCTGAGGTGGCATCCAGGTCACCAGCAAGAATCTTCATGAAGGTGGATTTTCCACAACCATTGGCGCCGATGAGGCCGTAGCGGTTGCCGTTACCAAATTTGGCAGAGACGTTTTCAAACAGGGGCGCGGCCCCGAATTGCATAGTGAGGTTGGCTGTAGAGATCAAGGTACTATTCCAAAGGTCTCCGCTCTACGCGTCCCTGCGTATGCGGCATACCGTACATAAATAAAAACGCCCTGTCAGTGTCAAAGACAGGGCGCTTAGAAAAGGGTTGATGTTCATTATCTCATATCTCCTGCTAAATAGCAGGGTCAAGAAGAAATGGGCTGCTCGAGGAGAGGCAGCCATAAATAGACGATTGATTTTGTTTCGATGAACAGGCTGGCTACGGATAAGATGCAGGGATCGTCACCAAGTTGGTTGGGCTTGCGATCGGTGCGCCAGCGGCGATAGGTTTTGAGAAACCCCGAGAAATGAAGCTGCTTGCTGATCTGTCATCCTGCATTGATGTTGAAAAGCTGGCTGGGTGGTCAAATTGCCCATGAACCCATCTTGTAGAAACTGGTTGTCGTAGCTCACAATGCCCAGCAGTAAAGGCTTTTGCCTTGTCCAGACCCATATATTCAATTGCGCATAATATATATTATGTTAAATAATAAGCGAGTCTTTGATCTCGTGATGCGTTTTGGGACATCCCAGTCCCCAAAACGCACTCGATCTTCGACAACCTGTTATTGCCCCGGTCGTCCCGGTCACTGGCACTGCGCGACAACCTCGCAAGCTCGTTGCCGCT
>JAAGZL010000456.1 GCA_024206335.1 Gammaproteobacteria bacterium | reverse complement strand
GAGTGGAAATTGGCGATTTTGTCGAAAAGCACGATCCCTGTGTATATGTGCACACAGCCATTGTTGAGCTGGGAGTGTCAGGTGCGCACAGCCATACACAGCCATTGGAGAGTGGAAATTGGTGTTTTTGGCAGAAAAGCAGGATCCTCGTGTATGTGCACACAGCCATTGGAAAGGCACACACACCCGTCCACAGCCATTGGAGACAGTTTTTTGGCTGGAAATTGTTGGTCCTTGTGCACATGCTCGCACACAGCCATTGGAAAGGCACACACCCGTCCACAGCCATTGGAGACAGTGTTTTGAGTGTTTCCACATGGATTCCAGTACAAAGCCTCTGCTTGGTGATAAAGAGGAGGAATCACTTGTTTTTGGTAGTAGAGCAGTATTCCAGGGGGTATGTTTGAATACCAACTGCTACTGTTTGATTAGGAGGACATGAGGGCTTTCACTCAGAGGTAATCCTTTTGTTCTAGAGTAGTCATCCACTTGCAATGGTGTTAGACAAGGGATGTTTTTACTCATAGATATGCTGCTCCTGCTGCTACAAGTATGTCACTGCAAAGTAGATCTAGGTGACCTTGTATCCAGCATGTGT
>JAAGZL010000455.1 GCA_024206335.1 Gammaproteobacteria bacterium | reverse complement strand
GTGTGGGTCAAACTCTTGTAGTCTCGCATAGGTACTTTCCTTTTCTCTTGGTAGAGATTTGAAAGTAAGCTTTACCGTAGTCTCGGTAAAACCTATGCGAGTCACCCCAGCTGAGCTGGGGGTTTACCCAATTTAATTACGCTTCCCGCTGCCAGGTTGCTGTTCAGGCGCATACCACCAGAATTAAGGAAGGCAATTTGCGCCCCCTTATGGGAAAACTGCTCTCGCGCCAAATCAGCCAGCCAGTTACCGAGATTAGTTTCAAAACGGCGTATAGAAAGCTCCTCAGCGATCAGATCAACCCGGGTATTACCCAACGGCTGATGCAGGCAGTTACTGGCCTTACCTAACTTACCGCAATACTCTGTGTTAAACCGTTTCTTCCAGGCCATGGCAAGTTGCTTGACCTTATGCTCAGAAGCATAGTCACCCGGCAGTTCTACAAACTCCAACTGTACATCCGGCAAACTATTTTGCCCCGGCTTGATTTCTACAACGGCAACTGTCCTGGCATCTGCATCTCCTTTTACAATACGACGCCCATTTATCAGCGATGTCTGTCGTTCATGTTCATGACCACCAATTATCAAATCAGGTCCCTCACTACCCAGTGCTTTCAATAGCGCTTCATCTTGACTCATAGCCAGGTGTGTTACAGCAACCACCACCTCTGCGCCCTGCCTGCGCAGCTGTGCCACCCCCTTACGCAATACCTGTTCCGGTGTAAGGAATCGCTCGATATATTCCGCAGATTTTATATCCGTCACCACCCCAAGCAGGCCTACACGAATCCCGTTTACATCAACAATATGGCTCGGCACCATCTGCTCTGCCTGTACTAATGGTTGATCCTCGTGGTTCTTTCTAAATACCACATTGGAATTAAGCCAGTAGAACTGGGATTGTTGAATCCGCTGCTGCAACATTCCAGCATGCTGCAATCGGCTCTTATCAAATTCATGATTGCCAAAGATCACAAACATATACGGATCAAAGACCTTGCCGTTTCCATCAAGATGATTGAGTACATCAACCATCTGTTCACCCATATACACCCGGCTCAGCAGAGATGGAAACAGAAAGTCACCCGCATGCAATAACAGCACGTCACCAGACACTTCCTCCAACTTGGTACGCAAACTTCGCACATAGGGCAGGTAGTCAAGACGATAGACATCATTGATTGCCAGGATGGTCACCTGGCGTGCAGGCTCTTTCTCTGCTGCCGCTGTCTGGAGCAGGGGGAAAAACCATATTGACAACCACAACAGATAATAGAGTCGTTTCATCTGGTTACCATTTCAGTTTCCAGCTCAGTTGGAAGTTGTTTAAACCGGCGATCATTAGCGCACTATCGCTGAACCACCGCCACGGGGATCACTTGCAGCCTGGATAGTACCATTGCTTCGATTCCAGAAGATGGCCTGCATATTTCCATAGTTTCGCTTTAGTGACGTTAATGCATGCCCCATTCTTTGCAACTGCTCTGACTCCGCCCCGGTTATGGCTCCAGGCTCATGCTGAATCACATCTGGCAGGTATTGGTGATGGAATCTCGGTCGTTTCACCCAGACATCCGGTTGCTCACCTTGGGCCAGTTCCAGTATTCCAAGCAGCAGCATGGTAATAATCCGACTACCGCCAGGCGTACCAAGTATCGCCACCCCATCTCTGGTTTCCACAAAGGTCGGGGTCATGCTGGAGAGCATGCGTTTACCCGAGGCAATGGCGTTGGCCTTGCCACCAACCAACCCATAGACGTTGGGCACCCCTGGCCGAGCGGAGAAGTCATCCATCTCATCATTCAGCAACACCCCGGTGGATGGAGAGACAAACCCGGACCCAAACGGGTAGTTGATGCTGAGGGTGGCCGCCACCCGGTTACCCTCCCGGTCAATAATGGAAAAGTGGGTGGTATCCCTGCCCTCCTCCATCTCGGTCGGTGCCGTCTGGGGCAGTGAGACACTGGCACGCTCCAGGGAGATATCCCGCGCCAGTCCGGCAGCATAAAATGGGTGAACCAGTCGCGCCACCGGCATGGCAACAAAATCAGGATCACCCAGATATTTTGCACGATCACGATAGGCGCGACGCATGGCCTCGACCATCAGATGTATACGTTGAACCGGCGCCAGGGCCAAGAGATCATAACCAGAGAGAATATTCAGCATAGTCACCAGCACGATGCCACCGGAAGAAGGGGGTGCCGCAGTAACTATCCGCATGCCCTGGTAACTGCCACGTACCGGCTCCCGTTCCACTACCCGGTACTGCTTCAGATCCTCCATGGTCCAGATACCACCAGCAGCACGTACATCTTGCACCAGGCCAGCGGCAACCGCACCACCATAAAAACCCATAACACCATCCCGGACCATGGCCTCCAGGGTAAGCGCCAGCTGGGGCTGCACTATCCTGGTCCCTAATGGAGGTACCTCGCCGGCCTTGAGAAACAACTCAGCAGCTGCGCTTGATTTACGCAGGGCCTGCAATCGCCAACCAGCCATGCGCCGATAGTGCTGATCAATAACAAAACCGGAACGCGCCAGTCGAATGGCCGGGGCCAGGGTGGTACTCAGTGGCAGGCAACCATAGTTTTCAGCCAGGTGAATCAGGGCTGCAGGTTCACCCGGGATACCTGCCGCCAATGGCCCATCGATGGAGAGACTCGGCACCACCTCCCCATCCTGATCCAGATAGAGATCGGAGCTAGCCGCCAATGGCGCACGTTCCCGACCATCCAGCATGGTTTCAAATCCATCTGCGGCCCGATGCAGCAGCCAGAAGCCACCACCACCAATCCCAGAGCTATAGGGTTCCACCACGGCCAGGGCGGCACTCACCGCCACCGCCGCATCGAAGGCATTGCCACCCTTGGACAGGATCTCGTGTCCGGCTGCCGTGGCCTGGGGGTGGGCAGATGCTATAGCTGCCGTTTCTCCTGCAGCAACAACCGGGAACACAGAAAAAGCTAGCAACAGAAAAACAAAAAGGCCCCACCAGGGGGCCTTTCCGCAAACCACATCGAAGGGCTTGATCATCCTTAGGCTGACAGCTTCTCGAACTTAGCCATCAATTCCTCTTCGGTCTCTACGTTATCCGGATCCTTAGGGATACAGTCTACCGGACAGACTTCAACGCATTGTGGCTCATCGAAATGACCTACACACTCGGTGCAGAGAGCGGTCTCAATCTCATAGATCTCATCGCCTTCACTGATTGCATCATTTGGACACTCGGGCACACACACATCACAGTTGATGCATTCGTCGGTAATAATTAAAGCCATTTTTCAACTCCTGAATTTTGGGGTATACCCCTAGTCACGTTTACAATACCTAGCAATCAGCGAACCCGCCTCGCCAGGGCACTCACCACCACCGGGTGGACAAAATCTGAAACATCGCCCCCCAGCGCTGCAACCTCACGCACCAGACTAGAAGAGATATATGCGAATTGCTCGCTCGGTGTAAGAAATACCGTCTCTATATCTGGCGCCAAACGCCTGTTCATCCCAGCTAGCTGGAATTCGTACTCAAAGTCGGACACTGCACGTAACCCTCTCAGGATCACGCTAGCCCCACATTCGCTGGCAAAATTCACCAACAGAGAATCAAACTCTATGACCTCAACCCGTTCGTGTCCAGCCAGAACCTGTTTGGCCATGGCCACTCTCTCGTCCAGGGTAAATGTCGGTTGCTTACCTGGGTTTGCCGCAACCGCAACCACCACCTCGTCGAACAGCAGTTCAGCCCTGGCGACTAAGTCACTATGGCCATTGGTTATTGGGTCAAATGTACCTGGATAGAGCGCTGTAGTCATGGGTCATGTCTTATGGTTGAACCGATAATATTGCCTGCACCTGAGAAGTCAACCAAATTATCCATAAATTCGCATAAAATCGGTCAGCATGACAAGATTGCGAGACATTTATCCGACAATTGACTTTTCTCACGCCAGAAAGCAACAAGCCATACAGGCAAATCAGATTATAGACCAGTTATAGCAGAAAAATCCTGAGGAACGGTCACAGGAATATCAGCAATAATTCACCTACTGGAGTAGAGGAAATACCCCACCTGACCGGCCTTTTTCTCTTTAAGTCGCCGCCAGACGGATGGCAGTTGTGGTAGACCATTCACTGCATCGGTTTCTATATAGAGCAGCGCATTCGGTTTTAACCACCCCCCCACCACCAGCTGATGACAGACCTGCTGCAACAACTCATCAGCAAACGGCGGATCGAGAAACACAATATCGAAGGGTTGGGGTACAGCCTGTAACCAGACAAGGGCATCAGCCTGCTCTACCGAGGCCTGGTTCAGTCCCAACAGGGAGATATTTTGGCGCAGCTGATCCACCGCTACCGGCGACCGATCCAACATAAGCACTCGGCCAGCACCACGTGATGCCGCCTCCAAACCCAGGGCACCACTACCTGCAAATAGATCCAGACATTCAGCCCCTGGCAGGTTGACTTGGAGCCAGTTGAATAGAGTCTCCCGGATACGGTCTCCCGTAGGGCGCAACCCCTGGATATCGGGAAAATCCAGCTTGCGCCCGCGATGCTCCCCACCGATGATCCTAACCTGGTTGCCCCTACGCACTCCTCTTCCCACGGTTAGTCCTTGCCATTACCTACCACTACGGTGACAAATTTCTCGGGATGTACCCTGCGTCTGAAGGCATCCCGGATCTGCTCTTTAGTCAGTGCATTGATCTTACCTACGAAGGTATCCAGGTGATCCAACGGCAGGCGATAAAAACCGATCATTGAAATGTACTCCACGATCTTACCATTACTGGCAATACTAAGAGGAAAGCCACCAGTAATATTCTGCTTGGCTGCCAGCAGCTCTTTATCTGTGGGGCCACGTTGGATGTAATCCATCAAGGTCTTGCGTATCACATCCAACGCCTCTCTGGCCTGCTGATTTTTAGTCTGGGCCCCCAGGATGAATGGACCGTTGGCACGCATAGGGGAGAAATAGCTATAGACACTGTAGGAGAGACCACGCTTCTCACGCACCTCTTCACTCAGCAGTGAAACCAGGCCACTGCCACCCAGAATGTGGTTACCCACATAGAGCGCAAAATAATCGGGATCACCCCGTTTCATCCCCGGCTGTCCCAGCAGAATGTGGGACTGGCTGGATGGGAACAGACTATTCTGCTCCAACGCCTGTTTCAGGACATCCACCGCTGGCAGCTCAGAAGCTGCAGCACCAGCGGACATGTTTGCAGTAAGCCGGTCAACCAAGGCCTCCGCCTGTTTCCGATCCAGCGCACCCACGATGGAGATGGTGGCATTTTTCGCCACATAGAGGCGCTGGTAATGTGCCAGCACATCGTCCCTGGTCATGGCGCTAAGAGACTCTTTGCTGCCACCACTGTGAATGGCATAGGGGTGAGAACCAAACACCCGGCGCATGAACATCTTCTTTGCCACACTACCTGGTGACTGTTCCTCACGCTGCAGTCCGGCCAGCATCATCTTCCGATTGCGTTCCAGCGCGGCAGCTGGAAAGGTGGGCGTATTCAGAATCCCAGCCAGGGTGGTGACACTGGTGGAAAAGGCCTGCTCCTCGGTGAGACTACGCAGAGAGACCCAAGCCATGTCGCGCCGAGCGCCACTACCCATACGCGCCCCAACTGAATCCATGCGCTGGGCTATCTGGTCCGCATCCCACTCTCCCGCCCCCTCCGTGAGCAGGGCGTTGGTCAGTTGTGACAGCCCGGGCTTGTCGCCATCACGGGCACTGCCGGCATCAAACACCACCCGCACATCCACCATGGGCAGATCGGGGGCCGGCACATAGAGTACCCTGGCCCCATTTGCAGTATTCCAACTCTGAATAGCCGGACCCGACCAGACAGTGTGGCTCAACAGCATCAGAACCAGCAGGGTAATTGTTTTTTGCATTGGGCTTCTGTTATCCACCATGACGACCTCCGGACCCTGCACGCGGCCGTTGTTTGCTCTCTAGTGGCAGCGGCTCCAATACCGCCACCGTAAGGCGATCATCCAACAGATATTTCTGTGCCACTGCCCGCACCTGTTCTGCGGTTACCGCCCGCATATTTGCAGCATACTCATCGATCAGCTTCCACTTCAGCCCGATGGTCTCCAAAGTCCCGATCTGCATGGCCTGATAGAACACCGAGTCCAACTCATACACCTGACTGGCTACCACCTGCGCCCGAACCCGCTGCAACTCCTCCCCACTCACCAACTCCCGCTTCAGCAACTCAATCTCTGCCCGCAGCGCCTGTTCCAGATCATATACGCTCTTGCCCTTGGCTGGAATCCCACTCATGCTCAACATCCCTGAGTATTTGGAGAAGGCGCTGTAACCGGCACCGGCAGAGACCGCTATCTCCTTACCACGAATCAGTTTCTGGCTGATACGGGAGCTGCTGCCACCATCCAGGATCGCCACCAGCATCTCCAGGGCGTAGGGTTCCCACTCCTGGTCTGCGGTAGAGATCACCGGGGTCTTGTAACCCATGGCCAGATAGGGCTGGCGGGCGGGGGCACGTACGTTGGTGCGGATCACCCCACGCTGGGGCGGCTCACGCAGGGGCTTGAGACTGGGTATCTGCTCCGCCTTGAGGGGGCCAAAATATTTGGTTGCCATCTCCAGCACCCACTCTGGCTTCACATCACCCACCACCACCAGGGTGGCGTTGTTGGGTGCGTACCACTGGCGATACCAGGAGTGCAGATCTTCCACCTGCATATTGTTTAGATCATTCATCCAGCCGATCACCGGGTTGGCATAGGGCAGACTGCGATAGGAGACCGCATAGAACTGCTCCCGAGTCAGGGCGTTGGGTTTATCTTCGGTGCGCAAACGGCGCTCCTCCTTGATCACCTCCAGCTCTTTGTTAAACTCTTCCGCTGGCAGTAGCAGATTACGCATACGGTCCGCCTCCAGCTTGAAGGAGATCTCCATCCGGTCACTGGACATGGTCTGGAAATAGGCGGTGTAATCACGCCCAGTAAAGGCGTTTTCCCGTCCGCCATTGGCAGCAATGATACGGGAGAACTCACCTGGGGCCAGCTTCTTGGTACCCTTGAACATCATATGTTCCAACGCATGGGAGATACCGGTAATACCATCCGGCTCATAACTGGAGCCGACCTTGTACCACACCTGGGACACGGCAATTGGTGCTCTGCGGTCCTCTTTCACAATCACCTTCATGCCATTGGGAAGCATATATTCAGTGACTGCGCCGCCATTCACAGCAAGAGCAGTCTCGCTGGCAACAGCGCCACCAACAACTACCACATTCGTGGTGAGAAACAGGATAAACAGGTATGCAAATCTCATTTTTATTCCTTACGGGAGAAACTAATCCTAAAAGCCGGTAGAACTTAAGGCCGATCCGAGCGAAAATGTACGAATTCCGTCTGCGAAACAGCGGCATTTTTACGCTTCCTGACCCAAATATCCAGATGACAGAGTGTCACAGTGGTAATTGGGAAAACCAGATTAACTAAAAATGACTCTGCACGCACATTATCCAGGGATATACATAAACCGGCTACCTGGAAATGAAAGACAAATAGTGATGCCAATGGTTCCAGAGAATAGAGCAAATGTTTGGGTTTGGAAAAAAAGATAAGAGTAAGGTTGATGCAACCACGGTCGACGATCAGCCCAAGAAGCAGGGGATCATCTCCCAGCTGAAGCAGCACCTGGCCCGCACCAGGCACAATCTCACCGATGGCCTGGCCAATCTGCTGCTAGGTCAGAAAGAGATAGACGAGGATCTGCTGGAGGAGTTGGAGACACTGCTGTTACTGGCCGACATAGGGGTAGACGCCACCAGCCGCATCATCCAAACCCTGTCAGAAAAAGTCAGGCGTAAAGAACTATCTGACCCAGCCATTCTAAGCAAGATCCTGAAACAGGAACTGGAACAAATCCTCAGCCAGTGCGACACCCCGGTGGCTGCACCCCAGAGTGGACGTCCCCAGGTGATCCTGATGGTCGGCATCAACGGGGCAGGCAAGACCACCACTATCGGCAAGCTGGCCAAGCGCCTGCAGGATGATGGCCAGAACGTGATGCTGGCAGCTGGTGATACCTTCCGTGCCGCCGCAGTGGAGCAGCTCCAAACCTGGGGCGAACGCAACGATATCCCGGTAATAGCCCAACACACTGGAGCAGATTCTGCCTCAGTAGTCTTCGACGCACTCCAGGCTGCAACCGCACGCAATATTGATGTGCTGATTGCCGACACCGCAGGTCGACTCCACACCAAGACCAACCTCATGGATGAACTGGGCAAGATCGCACGGGTAATGAAGAAGATAGACCCAGATGCACCCCACGAGGTAATGCTGGTGGTGGACGCCACTACCGGTCAAAACGCCCTAAATCAGGCCCAACAGTTTAATCAGACAGTAGGAATCACCGGCATCACTCTAACCAAGATGGATGGAACCGCCAAGGGCGGCATCCTATTTGCCATCGCCCACAAACTGAAGATACCGATCCGCTTTATCGGTGTGGGAGAAGCCATTGATGATCTGCGCCATTTTGACTCACAGGAGTTTGTAGATGCGCTATTTGAAACCTGAGGCGGTTTAACCCACAATCCCAAAGTATGAGCACATCCGCAAAAAATATGCTGGCAGCACACATACAGGCTGCATTACCATGAACAGCGGCAGCACAATAGATTACAACATTGGCTGTCTTTACCTGGACCGGGCCTGACACCCGCCCAACATCCAACACATACGACAAAAAAATATCACCACAATAAACTGATGATCCACTTCGATAACGTCATCAAACGCTACGCCGGCGGGTCCGAGGGACTCAGCAAGGTTAACCTCCACATAGATAGTGGAGAGATGGTATTTCTTACCGGGCATTCAGGCGCCGGCAAGAGCACTCTGCTGAAACTCATCGGCCTGCTGGAGCGCTGCACCAGTGGCCAGGTACTGGTATCTGGCCGCAACCTTTCACGCCTGAGCGGTCGCCAGATTTCCTACCACAGGCGAGAGGTAGGGATGATATTCCAGGACTACCGGCTACTGCAAAACCGCACTGTATTCGACAATGTAGCCATGCCACTTATTGCGGCTGGCATGGGCTATAGTGACGTTGGACGCCGGGTACGGGCAGCCCTGGACAAGGTGGGACTGCTAAGTAAGGAAAAAGCCTACCCCATCGCGCTATCTGGTGGAGAACAGCAGCGAGTCGGCATTGCCCGCGCTGTGGTTAACCGACCCCCACTGGTGCTGGCTGATGAACCCACCGGCAACCTGGACCCGGATCTCTCCCGGGAAATTATGCAGCTGTTTGAACAATTCAACCAAGTTGGCGTCACCCTGCTAATCGCCAGCCATGATCTCAACCTCATTTCACGCATGAACCGACGCATCCTAACCTTAAGTAAGGCGCGGCTGGTACATGACAGCCAAAATCCAAGCAGCTAGAGATGAAAAAGAGACGTAACCTGAACAAGATCCGGAATCTGTCCAGTGCCCGCAAAGGACATATTAACATCTGGGCCATGCGCCACCTGCAAGCCCTACTCTTCAGCCTGGGAAGACTCAGCCGTGCACCACTTTCCAGCCTGATGACAGTAGCAGTACTCAGTATCGCCCTGGCTTTCCCTACCGGCCTCAAGCTACTCCTGGACAATGCCCAGCGTCTAAGCGGCAGTCTGGATAACTCTGCCAACATCTCAATCTTTCTCAAACAGAACCTGAATAATGCCAAACTGAGCGGCATCACAGAACAACTCAAATTAAAGAACAGCATCGCAACCGTACAGCTAATCACCCCGGAGGAGGCCCTGGAGGAATTTCGTCGCAACTCAGGTTTTGCTGAAGCACTGGACACCTTGGACAACAACCCACTACCAGCAGTGATAATAATCACCCCCACCGCAGCCCACACCACACCAGCAGGGGCAGAAGAACTGCTGCAAGAGTTGAAGCTAATGCCAGAGGTAGATATCGCCCAACTGGATCTGCAGTGGGTACGGCGCTTTCAAGCCCTCACAGAGATAGCCGCCCGCGGCGTACTACTCCTATCAACCCTACTAGCCTTAGCGGTACTGCTCATCATTGGCAACACCATCCGCCTGGAAATCCAGAACCAGAAGGATGAAATAGAGATCACCAAGCTGATCGGCGGAACCAACACCTTCATCCGGCGTCCCTTTCTCTATTCAGGCTTATGGTATGGGCTGTTTGGCGGGATACTGGCATGGTTGCTGGTAAGCCTAAATCTATGGTTGCTAACAGAACCAGTAAAGAAACTGGCCGGCCTCTACCACAGCAACTTCCACCTCACCCCCATCGACCTGCCCACACTGATGATCCTAATCATCTCCAGCTCCCTATTAGGGCTACTTGGATCATGGATTGCCGTAGCACGACATCTACACGCCATTGAGCCAAATTGAACAGGCAGATACTGTCATGGCCAGAACTAACAAACTGATATCTAGCTGTTTCACATAATATAATTCGTTATTCACCCCACCAGGTGATGTATGAATAATAACTGAAAATAGGGGTGAACTTTCCTCATAACTAGTACTCAAAATGGAGAGCTGGCACTCTACAGTCAAGAGTGCTAATATAATTGCATACAAAACTACTGGGTTATTATATGAGCAAAGAATTAGCCATTCCCATCAATCTGTCCACGGGCAGCATTGACGCATATATCAGCGCAGCCTATCAGATGCCGATGCTGACTGCAGAAGAGGAGCATGATCTTGCCGTGCGCCTACGTGACCATGGCGATCTGAATGCTGCCCGCGCCATGGTGCTGTCACATCTGCGCTTTGTAATCCGCATTGCCCGCGGCTACTCCGGCTACGGACTGGCCCTACCAGATCTTGTACAGGAAGGCTCAGTAGGGCTCATGAAAGCGGTGCGCCGCTTTAATCCGGACATGGGTGTACGCCTGGTATCCTTTGCCGTGCACTGGATCAAGGCTGAGATACATGAATTTGTATTGCGCAACTGGCGCATCGTAAAAGTAGCCACCACCAAATCCCAGCGTAAACTATTCTTCAACCTGCGCAGTTCCAAGAAACGTCTGGGCTGGTTCTCTCAGGAAGAGGTTGAAGGTGTTGCAGCAGACCTCGGGGTAAAACCAGAGACAGTGCTGGAGATGGAGAAACGTCTAAGCAAGATCGACGTTGCCTTCGATGGGATAACCACAGGCTCAGATGACGACAAGACACCTGTAGCACCTGCCGCATACCTATCAGATATGCGCATGGAACCTGCCTCTCAGCTGGAACAAACTGACCATGAGCAGAACGAGAAACACCAGCTCTACTCAGCCCTAAATGATCTAGACAAGCGCAGCAAGGAAATTCTTACTGCACGTTGGCTATCTGAGAAAAAAGCCACCCTGCATGAACTGGCTGACCGTTTTGGTGTATCAGCCGAACGGATCAGACAGATTGAAAAACGCGCCATGGAAAAGATGAAGACAGAGCTATCCGATTAGCCTGCATTCAGATGTACACACACAGGGGGCGTTATTCGCCCCCTTTTTTATGGATCTTCCCCTGACCTGGTTTTTTCACTACCTGTAATGACCCATCTGAAAAAATGGATGCATCCATTTTTCCTTTTCCCTGGCAAAGCAGCCTCCGTTAGCTCTAGTGGTGGTATATCATCAGATTTGTTGTTATATTGTCTACGCTAGCCACGCCTACATGTATTTAGTTAAGACCGGCATGATTAGAAACGACCATTCATGCCGCTTCTTCCATTTGTGTTAGTTAAAGGCAACAAATTATGCACAGCCAGATTAAATTAAAACAGATAACAAACCTTAAGCTCCAGGCGCTTAATCAGCACCAGCAAGAGCATCTAACAGCACTGGAAAATGGCCAGACAGATCTGCAGGAACTGGATCTGTTTGCCATGGAGGTTACTGATCACGGTCTTGGCTGTTTAATTGAGAAACTTAAACAACTACACTTTCTATCCCTGGCCGATACTAAAATCACCAACGCCGGCCTACTGCACCTCCAAGACAAAAAGGAGTTACGGGAACTGCATTTGGACAATACAGGGATTACTGACAGCGGCCTAGCCATGTTGGCCGACATGGAAAGCCTGGAGATACTGGACCTGAAGGAAACGCAGGTAACAGATGCCGGACTGGCACTACTCAAACCACTTCATAACCTACAGGGTCTATATCTCACCAGGACATCTATCGGTGATGCTGGCCTGGCACAGCTCACTGGATTTAAACATATGCAGACCCTGATCCTCTGGCAGACAGAGGTTACAGATCTGGGATTACATCACCTTAAGTCACTGAAGAAACTGCAGGAACTTATTCTATGGAATACCAAGGTCACAGAGGATGGTGCAAGGCAGTTAAGGGCGGCTCTGCCAGAGTGTGACATAAGTGTCAGCATACATGCATAGCACCTTACTATTAACCTAACCCCATAATATCTACCTCATATCTGGCATGCCACGCGTAAAACTCACGACTATTTTGCAATAATACTAACCCAAAAACACCAGCTTTAGCAGAATTTGGAATCACCAGTTACCATCAGCTTAATACATTCAGAATGGTTTATGGTACGCCAACTGTTGCACAGAGTAGAATACCAATAATTCCCGAGATGGTTTCCATAATTGCGAACAGTATTACCATGTAATTCTCTCCATATTTTAAAGTCACAGTTTCACTAATATCACGAAAAAACAAGAAAGCACGAATATGCCTTTGCATGTAAGATGGCTTACAGAAAACCTCGGCGAGGGGTGACATTGCAAGCCCGCATATTGCATAAAGGATTCAAGGATGAAGGCAAATCGGCTAATTAGTTTGGTCTAGCATTCGAAAAAGCATAGCCGCAACTATGACTTGAGGGTGGTTGAATAAATACAACGCCGGATTCGGTCTGAACTCAATCAGGACATACTGTACTTTTTACACGGCAATTTTAGTTGCTGTAACTGTCTGACAGCTATGCATATCATCTATTACCCAGTCCGTCTTAATACAATACATGGTCTAGATAGACAG
>JAAGZL010000454.1 GCA_024206335.1 Gammaproteobacteria bacterium | reverse complement strand
CATCAACCAGATCCGTATGAAGATCGGGGTGATGTTTGGCAGTCCAGAGACCACCACCGGTGGTAACGCCCTAAAATTCTACGCCTCGGTACGGCTGGATATTCGGCGTACCGGCGCCATCAAGAAGGGTGATGAGGTGGTAGGGAATGAGACCAGGGTCAAGGTGGTTAAGAATAAGGTCGCACCTCCATTCAAGCAGGCAAATTTTGAAATACTGTATGGAGAGGGTGTCTCCTGGGAGGGTGAGGTTATAGAGCTTGGTGTTAAGCATGACATCATAGACAAGTCTGGTTCCTGGTATAGCTACAGCGGTGACCGCATTGGTCAGGGTAAGGAGAATGTGCGCAAGTTCCTGAAGCAGAACCCGGATATCGCCAAGGAGATAGAGGGCAGGGTTCGTGATGTTGTATTTCCCAAGCCTGAAACTGACTCAACAGAGGCCGGTGAGCCGGTGGAGGTGGAGGCCTGAGTAGCCCCACACTGGCAGATATAGAGCAGGCGGCAATGCGCCTGCTGGTCCATCGCGAACATTCGCGGTTGGAACTGAGAAGAAAGCTCCAGAGCAGATTTCCCGACTCAGCAGAGATCGAGCCCGCCCTCGACGGACTAGAGGAGCGGGGCTATCTGAATGAAGAGAGGTTTGTTGCAGAGTATCTGGCTAGCCGTAAGCGCAAAGGCTACGGTCCATTGCGCATAAAGGCTGAGTTGCGGGAGAGGGGAATCGGTAAGGAGCTGATTGCCAGGCATTTGATGGAAGATGATGCGGAGTGGTACCGGTTGATGCAGGCGGCGGCAGACGCGAAGTTCGGTGTTTCATCGGTAATTTGCCGTAAAATACAGCAAAAGGTCGCGCGTTTTTTGGAGTATCGTGGATTTCCCACCTCAATGATCAGACGTTATCTCTGGGATGATGAGTAGAGATTGTTCCAGTGGATGAACTGATTTGTATCAGTTGATTGTGTCAACTGTCTTCAGATAGCAGTGTAATCGCTTGAAGATTGGTTCTTAGGTTAATGAGTTGGTGTTTTACCTGCTGTGCAACTCACCTCTGTCAATGTAGCTGCGTAAAAAGATTAAGTCTGTATGAGCTGTAAAATCAGTGAGTGTGATGGCTGTATAGAAGCGGCGAATACCAACTTACCTGATGCATGCCTGGTTCTTAATGAAGGTGTTCTGGTTGGTGTTATCTTCAATTTGGGTGCTTATAAATACATAGGTTTTAAGCTGCCAATATTATGCCAAAAAAGAGTATTTGCATTAAAAATTATATCTTTAAAATTGGTTCAGATATGGTTGGCAGGGTGGTATATTGATCATTCAGGCAGATTGAGCGCTCTTTTGCATGTCGTTTTTCGGGGGAGAGGCCCTGTGATGGGTGACATTGGTGCCAGTTCTGCATACCATTCCCTCTTTTGTAACCCCTTAATTTAACTCTGAATGATGACCAGCGCAGAACTTCGTAAGGCTTTCCTAGAATATTTTGTCAACCTTGGACATGAACAGGTTTCCAGTAGTTCACTGATTCCTCATGATGATCCAACCCTGTTGTTTACCAACGCGGGTATGGTTCAGTTCAAAGAGGTATTTTTAGGACGCGACAAAAGGAACTACAACCGGGCTACCAGCTCTCAGCGTTGCGTGCGTGCCGGTGGCAAGCATAATGACCTGGAAAACGTTGGTTATACCGCGCGCCACCATACCTTTTTCGAGATGCTGGGTAACTTCAGTTTTGGAGACTATTTCAAACGTGAGGCGATCCAATATGCCTGGGAATTTCTCACGGTTGAGCTGAAACTGCCACCGGAGAAGCTCTGGATCACGGTCTATGAAGAGGATGACGAGGCGGCGGATATCTGGCTAAAAGAACTGGGGGTCAGTTCTGATCGTTTTTCTAGATGTGGCGCCAAGGATAATTTCTGGTCCATGGGCGATACCGGACCCTGTGGTCCATGCTCTGAGATCTTCTACGATCACGGCCAGGAGATCTGGGGTGGCCCGCCTGGAACCCCGGATGAGGATGGTGATCGCTACATCGAGATCTGGAATCTGGTGTTTATGCAGTTTAATCGCGACGCCTCTGGGGAGATGACCCCGCTGCCACACCCATCCGTAGATACGGGTATGGGCCTGGAGCGTCTGGCGGCTGTGATGCAGAGTGTGCACAGCAACTATGAGATCGACCTGTTTGCCAATCTGATCAAGGCCACCGCCCGGGTTACCAACTGCGATAGCACCGAGGATAAGTCACTGCGGGTGATCGCCGACCATATCCGTTCTTGTGCCTTTCTGATCGTGGATGGGGTTCTGCCATCCAACGAGGGGCGGGGCAATGTACTGCGACGGATTATCCGTCGCGCCATCCGTCACGGTTATATGCTGGGCATGAAGGAGGCCTTCTTTTATCGTCTGGTAGAGCCGCTGTGCGTTGAGATGGGAGAGGCCTACCCGGAGCTGAACAACGCCAAGCAGCAGGTGGAACATATTCTGAAGCTGGAAGAGGAGCGTTTTGCAGAGACCCTGGAGCAGGGTATGAAGCTCCTGGATCAGGCCATTGCAGATCTGGATGGCAACCTGATTGCGGGAGAGACGGCATTCAAACTGTACGATACCTTTGGCTTTCCGGTAGATCTGACTGCGGATATTGCCAGGGAACGTGATCTGAAAGTGGATATGGATGGGTTTGAACAGGAGATGGAGGCGCAACGCGAACGCGCTCGTGCATCCAGCCAGTTTGGTATGGTTGATCACTCTGCAGTCTCTTTGGACGGAACCACAGAGTTTGTTGGCTATGATCGTCAGGAAGAAGAAGCCACGGTAATTGCGATCATCCAGGATGACTCATCTGTGGATACCCTGGGTGATCGTGAACAGGGTACGGTGGTACTGGATCGCACCACCTTCTATGCCGAGTCCGGTGGTCAGGTGGGAGATACCGGGGTTCTGGAACTGGGAGAAAAACGGTTTGAGGTGAGTGACACCCAGAAGCTGGGTGGTGGTTTGATCGTGCATGTTGGCCGGTTTCGTGGTGACGTAATGCGGGTAGGTGATAGCGTCACCTGCCGTATCGATGCAGAAAAGCAGGGCAGGACCGCCCTCAATCACTCGGCCACCCATCTGCTGCATGCCGCCCTGCGTAATATCCTGGGTGACCATGTGCAGCAAAAGGGCTCGTTGGTAGACCCTAAACGGCTGCGATTCGACTTTTCCCATTTTGAGCCGGTAACTACGGAACAGTTGCGTAAAATAGAACGCTTGGTAAATGAGAAGATTCGCGGTAATGAGCCGGTGGAGACCCGGATCATGTCGCTGGAAGATGCCAGGGAGAGTGGCGCCATGGCCCTGTTTGGCGAAAAATACGACGAGCATGTCAGGGTGTTGCGTATGGGTGATTTCTCCATTGAGTTGTGTGGCGGCATCCATGCCAAGGCGGTGGGCGATATCGGCTTGTTCAAGATTGTCTCTGAGAGTGGTATTGCCTCCGGCGTGAGACGGATCGAAGGCGTGGTAGGCGAGCGCGCCATTGATTGGGTGGAGGCAGATGAAGAGCGTCTGCGCCGCATAGCCGAGCTGGTGAAATCCGGTCGGGAAGATCTGGACACCAAGGTAGCGCAACTGGTGGAACGTAACCGCAAGCTGGAAAAAGAGCTGGAACAGCTCAAGTCAAAACTGGCCAGTTCCGCCGGTAGTGATCTGGCCTCCAGCGCGGTGGATCTAAGCGGAGTTAAACTGCTGGCAGCCAATCTGGACGGGGCCGATCCCAAATCACTGCGTGACACCATGGACCACCTCAAGAATAAGCTTGGTTCTGCTGTGATTGTCCTGGCCACGGTCAGTGGCGGCAAGGTAAGCCTGGTGGCTGGCGTGACCAAGGACCAGACTGGAAAGGTGAAGGCCGGTGACCTGGTGAAGATGGTGGCCGAGCAGGTGGGTGGCAAAGGCGGGGGGCGTCCAGACATGGCCCAGGCCGGTGGGAGTCAACCAGATTCCCTGCCTCAGGCCCTGGAGTCGGTTCTGCCCTGGGTGGAACAGCGTCTGGGCGATTAGTCTGATATGAGGCTGAAGCTGTTGTGAGAAGCTGAGGTTGCCCGGATACAGCCCCAAAACGCTGAGTATACATAATAATAAACCACCTTTTTTCATTAATACTATTTATCCGGGTAAAAATTTAGTGTTTAATTGACGCCCTTTGAACCGGCCCAAAACAGGTTTGGGCCGCAATAGCTGGGGGCTCTTGAGAGCTTGAAATAGATATGTCGCTTATTGTGCAAAAATACGGTGGCACCTCCGTGGGCACCATCGAACGGATTGAGGCCGTGGCAGCAAAGGTTGCCGCCGCCAGTTCCCGTGGAGACCGGGTGGTGGTAGTGGTTTCCGCCATGTCTGGCGAGACCAATCGTCTGATAAAACTGGCCACCGATATCGATCAAAGGCCAGATCCACGTGAGATGGATGTGCTGGTTTCTACCGGGGAGCAGGTCACAATTGCCCTGCTCTGTATGGCGCTGAAAAAGATCGGCTGTCCCGCCCGTTCATACACCGGTGGACAGATCCGTATCCTCACCGACCAGGCACATGGTAAGGCACGAATCCTGGATATTGATGACGCACCGGTACGTGCAGACCTGGAGGCAGGTCGCGTAGTGGTGGTTGCCGGGTTTCAGGGTGTGGATGAAGATGGAAACATTACTACACTGGGGCGTGGTGGCTCCGACACCACAGCCGTTGCCATGGCGGCTGCACTGAAGGCGGATGAATGTCAGATCTTTACCGACGTGGACGGGGTATACACCACAGATCCAAGGGTTGAACCCAAGGCGCGGCGTCTGGATCGCATCACCTTTGAGGAGATGTTGGAGATGGCCAGTCTTGGCTCCAAGGTGCTACAGATCCGTGCCGTAGAGTTTGCAGGTAAATACAACGTGCCCCTGCGTGTCCTCTCCAGTTTTGAGGAAGGCGGCGGCACCCTGATTAGTTTTGAGGACGAGGGTATGGAAGAGGCAAAGATTTCTGGAATCGCATTCAATCGAGATGAAGCCAAATTGACTATACTTGGGGTGCCTGACCAACCCGGTGTGGCCCATGAGATACTTGGCCCAGTAGCTGCGGCAAATATTGAAGTGGACATGATTGTCCAGAATATTGCCGAGGACGACACCACAGATTTTACCTTCACCGTACACCGTAACGACTACCAGAAGGCCCTTGAGATACTGGAAGCCAATGCGAGCAGGTTGAAGGCGCGTGAGGTGCATGGAGACGACGCAATCGTGAAGATATCCCTGGTTGGGGTTGGGATGCGTTCACATGCCGGAATCGCCAGCACCATGTTTGAAACACTGGCCAAAGATGGAATAAATATTCGTATGATATCCACATCAGAGATAAAGATATCTGTGGTAGTGGACGAAAAGTATCTGGAACTGGGCGTAAGAGCCCTGCATGATGCATTTGAACTTTCTGGAGAAATGGATCCCTGATTGATAATCAGGTTCCCGGAATTGGTTGAGTCCTATTAAATAGTAGTTGAAATCACCTATTTAGAGGTAAATATAGGTCATATAACCTTTTTTATAGGGTTGGCTACTGGTAGAATTCAGACACCTTAACCCATGAGTGATTCGTGGATTAATGGCTTGGTTGGCCGCGGTGATAAAAACGGAGGCGACATGGATAGTCAGCAAACATCCTGAAGTGTTAGCCGCGATCTAAATGGGAAATAGGGAGACAGGACTATGTTGATACTAACTCGCCGTGTTGGTGAGACTCTGATGATTGGTGATGAGGTCACCGTTACCGTGCTTGGTGTTAAGGGAAATCAAGTGCGGATCGGCGTGAATGCCCCACGTGATGTTTCTGTGCACCGTGAAGAGATTTACGAGCGCATCAAGGCAGAGCAGGCGGATCAGACAGCTGAAGAGTAGGTTGTTTGTTGAGTTGTGTGCCTCTCCATGTGGAGGGGCACTGCATCTTCCCCAAGTAAAATTAACATTATTCTCTTGTAACTCACTCAACTACTGATAGAATTGCATCGGCAGATCCGGAGTGCCGGATTATGTGCGAATATTTGGAGAGCTGGCCGAGCGGCTGAAGGCGCTCCCCTGCTAAGGGAGTATGGGGTTTATAGCTCCATCGAGGGTTCGAATCCCTCGCTCTCCGCCATAATATGATCCAGCTCATGGCTGTAGAAGACATATGGGGCTGGGTTAATCGAGATTCGAACCATCGTTCAAATAAGTGGTTCGAGCGCAGAGCGCGTAGCAGCACAATTGAAGGGAGTAATCCCTTGTTCTCCGCCATTTATTAGCGGTTTCGAAAGAGGCAGCTTTTTAGTTGACAAAGAAGGGCAAAATCATCAGAATTCGCCCTCCAAAGAAATGAGCGCCCGTAGCTCAGCTGGATAGAGTACCTGGCTACGAACCAGGTGGTCGGAGGTTCGAATCCTTCCGGGCGCGCCAATTTATGAAATAAATCAACCGGTTAGAGCGTTCTGCTTGGCTGGTTTTTTTGTGGCTGTCCAATAGCGCGATAAACGATCCATTTATTGGACAGGTGCTGTCATTTTATGCCTTTGTCTGAATGGCTAATTCCTGCGTAAGTACTTATTGTTGTTTAGAAAAACCTATAGTTATGTGGCCCTTATGACGGGCAGCTGAATTTTGCACGTCTGGGTTGCGAGTCAGCAAGCAGTGCGGTGAAGGCTCGCTTCAGGTACTGATACAGTTGTGGCTTCCATGTCGCTATTGCTACAGAACGTAACAAACTTAATCCTATCGAATACGCTTTACTTTTCTTATGGCCTGCTCCGGCGTAAGTTTAGCCGCCTTGGCAAGCGCATCCAGGTTACATTGGCGTAGATTGAGTTTGCCTCTGCCGTTTTCCCAATTGGTCACCGTGGGTGGACTAACACCAGCGAGCTTGGCAAACTGAGATGCATTCATCATGAGTTGCTTACGTAGTTTGGTAACTGCCGCTGCCGTTGGTATAAAGGCTTTTTTCTTTTTCTTCACAGCAATCGTCTTTTTGACGGCCTTCTTCTTAACTGTCTTTTTGCTGGTGATGGCTATTCTGCTAGCTACTCTTTTTTTACGGCTGGGTTTTACCTGCTCTTCCATATCCACGCCAAACATATCGGAAAGATCCGCCTCTGCAAGCCGCCGCCGTTTTCCCTTTCCAGATGTAGCTGTCTGTATATCGAGTTCAGCTGTGATCAGCTCTTCATGATCAACATTACGTAGTAGAAAAAGCAATTCCGGTTGGTGGTCCAGTCTGGCGCCAATGCCGTACAGGACGGCGGCAATATGTTTGCACATCTCGGCCCAGTCTGGACAGTCACAGGCAAGTTTTATCTCGCTGGGTTTTGGAAACAATCCTTTATTCTGATCGGTCACTATCTCCATCACATTATCGGAGAAACGTCCCTGCAAGAGTTCCAGCATGGAGCCGATCTGGCCAGCACACTGTTTGCGTACGTTTTTCCATCTGTTTGCAGAGAGTGGGGTTATATTAATATTGATTCTGTAGAGTTCTGAGCCGCTGACGATGGCCTCAACTTTGCCCTTTGATATGGCTAGATGACAGACTGAACCGTTGCGTACATAGGTTCGTCCCCTGGGTAGGCGATTCTCATAATCACTGAATCTTTCCAGGTGATTACACCAGGCTTCACCCCAGAATGTACGGGCGATCTTTCGTCCCTGAACCTCAATAGGCTCAATTTCTATTCCTTTCTTCTTTAGTTTATTCATCTCTTTGGCTGCTTTTGCGCGCCGTTTTGCTACCGGCACGTATGGAGCCCATTCGCCATAACTCATTCTATTTCACCTATCAAACTTGTGTTCTCTCAATATCAAGTGATACCAGATTAAATAGCGCCTTGTCATCCATCTCGGTAAGTAGTGTGTCGGCGCCACCTTCCAATAGATCATTGGCGAGAGCTGTTTTTTCATTAATCAAGGCGTCTATCTTCTCTTCTACCGTTCCCTGGCAGACAAATTTGTGAACCAGCACGTTTTTTTTCTGGCCGATACGAAAGGCACGGTCTGTGGCCTGGTTTTCAACAGCCGGGTTCCACCAGCGATCAAAATGGATGACGTGGGATGCCTGGGTCAGGTTGAGGCCGGTTCCGCCTGCCTTGAGTGATAGAATAAAGAAGGGTGGCCCCTCTTCATCCTGGAATTGCTCAACCAGTTTTTGTCTCTGCTTAATGGCCGTGCCTCCATGCAGCACTAGGCCGAGTTGGCCGAACTGCTGTGCCAGAAAGTCAGCCAGCGGAGCGGTCATCTCGCGGAATTGGGTAAATACCAACAACTTCTCCTGGCGTGAGGCGATCTCTTCACACAGTTCGGCCAGACGCTGAAATTTTCCACTCTTTTTCGGATCGTACTCACCATCCCCCAACAGTTGTGATGGATGATTGCAGATCTGTTTGAAACGTAGCAGGTAAGAGAGCACCAGGCCACGGCGCTTGATGCCCTCGAGGTTCTCGATGGCTTGTGCCATCTGTTTTACGGCCTGCTGGTATTGCGCCGCCTGGACTTTACTCAGTCCACAGTAAGCGGGTACTTCAGTCTTCTCAGGCAGGTCGCTGATGATGGAACGATCGGTCTTAAGCCGACGCAGGATATAGGGGCTTACCAGATTGCGTAGCGGTGCGTATTGATCGTTCTCCCGTGTGGCGAGTGATTTCGCAAATCCCTTGAATCGTGTGGCTGATCCCAACAGGCCGGGGTTCAGGAAGTCGAACAGGGACCAGAGATCTGACAGCCGATTCTCCACCGGTGTGCCGGTCAGGGCGATTCGGGATTGGGCGGTGAGTCTCTTTACTGCTCTGCTCTGTCTGGCAGTCGGGTTCTTGATCGCCTGGGCCTCATCCAGCACCAGTAGTTGCCACGCTTGCTGTTGCAGCCACTCTTGGCGCATGAGGGTGCCGTAGGTGGTCAACACCAAGTCGATATTTTGTAGGGCTGCGCGCTCTTCCGCTATGGCCTCCATAGCCTTTTTGTTCATCTGGGAGCTATGTATAAACAGGCAGCGCAGGGAGGGGGCAAAACGGTCAAGCTCTGTCTTCCAGTTGCCAATCAGCGAAGCAGGCAGCACCAGCAGGGAGGGTTTGTCACTCTGCTTCTTTTTTAGCGCCAGCAGTAGTGAGATGACCTGCATGGTTTTTCCCAACCCCATGTCATCCGCCAGGCATGCACCCAGGCCAAGTTGGGAGAGCAGCCACAGCCAGTTCACACCCTCCTGTTGATAGGGCCGGAGGGTCCCCTTGAGCGTACTGCCCGGATGGATGTCCTTCACTTGGCCTGGGGAGCGCAGCGTCTCCAACTGTGAGGCTAGCCATTTGCCCGGTTGTACAAAAGACGACTCCCGGCACTCTTCCAGGGCATTATCCCTCAGATCAGCAGGCGCACCGGCCAACAACCGCATCCCTTCTGCAAAGGTGAGTTCGCCATCCGCCGCCTCTGCTTCCACCATTTTCCAGTGGGCCAAGGCTTCACTCAGTTTTTCCTGGTCTACCTCAACCCACTGTCCTTTCATGAATACAAGGCCGTCACCAGCTGCCATCAGTTTTTTTAGATCGGCCTTGCTGAGCGGCTCGTCACCTAGAGTGATTTGCAGTTTGAAATCCAGCAGTGAATCGGCATTGAGACTGTTTTTCTTTTTCTCGCCAATGGTAACGCCGACGCGCGGTCTGGTCCGTTTTTTCCACCAGTCGGGCAATCTGACTACGACTCCGCACTGCTCGTACTGTGGTGCGTCCTTAAGAAACAGATAGGCCTCTTGCGGCGACCAGGCCAAAGGATGATAGATGTCGCCGCTATCAACCAGATCTTTGATCACAGGGCTGGTCTCGGCAGCAAGCTGAACGGGGGAAAGCAGGCAGATCAACGCCTTTTTGTTCTTTGCGCCCGCATACTCCTGTAAGGCGCGGCTGAGGGGTTGATGACGGATGCGGCCCTGCTCTGAGAGTTCGGGGGCATAGGTAGCCATGAAGGCAAAGGGGTAGTCCGGATCGTTCTTATTTTCCGCCAGATGAAAACAGACACGGCCCACCTGATGCCACTGCGGCGCTCTCTTGGCAAGGAGCGCATCGAGACCGCCGGTAGCCTGTATCTGTTCACAGACCCAGTTATCCAGCAAGGACCGGATTTCCTGTAGCGCTGGAGCAGAGAGATACTCAGCCCCGCACATGGGTGGGGCGCTCAGGAGTAGCGGCATGGTATCGGTGGCCGTGAACGGCTGGATAGAATCCGGCTGTTGTGGATTCTCTTGTGCCAGCAGGCAACGTTCGCTTAGATAGTTGCAAGCGAAGCTGCGCCAGTATTGCAGTGATGGAGAGAGGTCAGCGCCACTTTTTCTGGCTGCCAGGGTAAATAAGCCTTCACCTACGCTGCGTGCGAATGCCTTGCCGATGGTGGCGCTGTGAGTCGCTTTGCCGGTTGAATCATCTGCTATTGATGGGAAGCAGTGCAGATGTCCTGAGGGGAGCAGGCCTAAGTCAATAGAGCTCATTCCAGTATCCCCGCTCGGTGTATCGCTTGATATTTTCTGCAAATCGTTCTATATGCCGCTGATGTATTGCATTGAAGTCATGATTAGCCTCCTCATCCCGCAGCAGAATCACCTCCCAGGTGTTGTGGGCGTTACTCTTTACCAGATAGCTGCTCTCCTTATCAATAGAGTCGAAGTGAGTACTCTTGATCTTCAAAATCAGGTTGGCCACCTCGGTTACCTGAGGGGAGTTGCGATAGTTGGTGTTGAGGATACGGGTTAGATCCGTTTGGGATGCCGAGCCCTCCTGCTTGTAGAAAAAACTCTTGATCTTGGACCAGGAGATGAAATTGGGGTGTACGACCTGGTTTGAGTCGCCACAGAGAATAAAATCGGCCGGATCACGCAGTGATTTCAGGATAAGCTGCATCTGGATGTTGGTCAGATCCTGCATCTCTGAGTTATGCACCAGATAGGCCTTTATTTTCTTGAATCCGTGGGTTTTGGTGGGATTAATCTCGTTATAAAGTAGAACTTTCATATAGGTGTCAGGTTGACTGGCCTTTATCCACAATATTACCGGAAAGGAGATATCAGAAGGAAGCTCGAGCACAAACGTGTGAGCCGTGATAGTCTCAGAAGCGATAAAATCACACGTGTTACCTGAGTAGGCGCCGTTCGAGTAACGACATTATGTCGCGGCGCCCATCAAGGACGCAGTGAATGAAAACATCTTGCCCGATGACCTGGTATATGATGCGGTAGGGTTTGAAATGGACTTCGCGATAGTCCGTGACGCCGATATGATTCAGCTCAGGTGGAACATGCCCGCGGAGAGGAAGCTCGGCAAGTCGCAGACAAAGCGACTCCAGTTGTTCGAGGACGTAGTTCGCATTCTCTGAAGAATCATTAAGCGCGATGTAATGGTAGATATCGATCAGGTCGTGCTCGGCGTCCTCGATGATCCGTACGCGGTAGCGCTTCACCCGGCCTGTTCCTTGATGCGCTTGCGGATATCCGAGAAGGCCCTCCTAGCCGGCTTGCTGTGGCCCTCTTGAAGGCTCTTGCTACTCTGTGCCAGAATCTTTAGCAGAGCCAGTGACTCCTGGGTCTGCTCGTAGCTGGAGATATCTTGGAGCACGGCCTTGGCCTCACCATGTTGCGTGATAACCATGGTTCGCTGGCCTTCACTGATGTCTCGCAGGGCTTCGGCGGTATGGCTCTTGAGGTAGCTGATGGGTTTGACTGATTCACTCATTTTCATCGTGTGGGTCGCCTGTTTAATTCTGTGTAGTACCAAATATAGTCTATATTTGGTACCGGTGCAAAGACACCAGTGCTGGCGGGCGTTCACTTTTGTCTAAAGATGAATGCTGTATTAGTTGTCCAATAAACGGGTATCAGATAACTGCAATTCAACGCATTAAACGCCATATAAGCGAAAACTATTGGACAGTGATAAGCCATTATAGATAATGAAATCAATAGGTAAGAAAGGTTGGGTCGTAAGACTACGAACCAGGTGGTCGGAGGTTCGAATCCTTCCGGGCGCGCCATATAAATCTAAGGCTTAGCATTAAATCGATGCTAAGCCTTTTTTGTTTGTGGGTAGAATAGCAATTCTGGAGTGACTTTTGGGTGATAAATCTAATGGTTAGTCCGTTATTGGTCCCTCTCTTCCACACAACTGCCTGATCTCCACCATTAAGTAATATCTTCACGGTCCTTGGTGTTTAAGTGTAAATCCTGCTCTTTACCGCGCACTACCAAACAGTTACTTTAAGAACTTGGGGTTGCCAGAATTGGGTTCAAGATGAACATAAAGCAATTTGAACCATCGTGGTACGTGATCCGTATGCCCGGTGGTGTGGGAGGAGAGTGGCTGTGAGGTTACTCCCTATCCTGATTAGGCCTGAAAAAACAAAGGAACACGTTTAATGAACCCATGGTTGGCACTAGCAGGAGCAATTGTTCTTGAAGTATCTGGAACGGTCTCCATGAAATTGTCTGATGGCTTTACAAAGCTAGTACCATCAATCCTAATTTTTGTTTTCTACGCAGCGTCGTTCGCTGTGCTTACTATGGCACTGAAAAAAATAGATGTTAGTGTTGCCTATGCAGTGTGGGCAGGAGTTGGTACTGCGCTCATTGCAACTGTCGGCATTTTGTACTTCAAGGAGCCGCTATCAGTCCTGAAGGTATTCAGCATCTTTCTAATCATTGCTGGTGTGATCGGTTTAAACCTCAGCGGAGCCAAGCATTGAAGGCGGGCATACAAGTAGGTCAAGTTCGCCTGCAAAGAACGCTGGCTGTGGCTTTCGCTACGGCCACTTACCAAAAATGTTGAATAAATCCAATAAGTAACGATGCCCATAATGAAGAAAGATAAGCTTGAAAAATATTTATCAAAGCTAAAAGGTTCTGATGGCAGTTATCCGTTCGGGCCGGAGGCGCTTGTATTTAAAGTCATGGGAAAAATGTTTGCTTTGGTATCACAACAAGAAGAAACACCAAGAATAACGCTCAAATGCGCACCATCAGATGGTGAGGTACTTGTAGGTCAATTCAAGTCAATAGTGCCAGGTTACTATATGAATAAAAAGCATTGGATAACAATTTCACTTACTGGTGAAATACCTGAAGAAATGATAATTGATCTAGCTGGAGTCTCATACAATCTAGTTGTCAGCAAACTAACCAAGGCTAGAAAACGTGAGCTTGAACAATTATTGTGAAAAACCACATACAAGTGGGTCAAGATCGTTCGCTATCACTCACTGGGATGCTCGAAATCCCCCATTTACTGGAAGATGGCTCATGCTATGTTGTTTCAGTATGTGTGATACAGGCTTATCACTAATTCTTGTTCTTTGGTATCTATCACTATATTAAACAAGCAAATTGGTCCTAGGTGATATTTGGTTTGCAAATATAAAACACGGTCAATAATATTATTTAATGTTTACGGAAACAGACTTAGTATATGGCGCTTTTGTCCATGAATATTGATGGATATACATTAGAAAAGCCAATCGGTAAGGGTGGAATGGCTATGGTCTACCTTGCTGTGCAGGAGTCTCTTGCACGGCCGGTAGCGCTAAAGATCATGAATCCCATCTATTCAGATTCAGCAGAATTTTCCGCTCGTTTTCTGGGTGAAGGCCGTCTACTTGCGGCAGCCTGTCATCCCAATATCATCACCATTCATGATATTGGTATCAGCAATGGATATCACTTTATCTCCATGGAGTATGTAAAAGGCGGTGACCTGAGAAACAAGCTCAATGCTGGCGTCACCCCAGAAACAGCAACTAACTACATAGAGACCATTGCCAGCTGTCTGAGTGTGGCTCATGAGGCATTCATTGTTCATCGCGATATCAAACCAGCCAATATTTTATTTCGTGAAGATGGCACCCTGCTGTTGACAGATTTTGGTATCGCTAAGCAACTAACATCAAATAGTGACCTTACCGTCACTGGAAGCATGGTGGGTAGCCCTTACTATCTAAGCCCAGAGCAAGCCCAAGGTGAAGTTATTGATGGTCGTGCTGATATCTACAGTCTGGGCGTACTCTATTATGAAATGTTAACCGGGGAGAAACCGTTCAAAGGGAAATCTGATGTAGATATTGCCATAAAGCACATTACTAAAGATTTACCCAGACTGTCAGATAGTTTATCGGCCTATCGAGACATCCTGGAGTGCATGACGCAAAAGGACCCCAGAAAGCGTTTTCCAAGCTGTAAAAGCCTATTGCAAGCACTCAAAGAGTTAAAAGAGACCGGCAAATGGTCGAAAATAATAGCAACAATCCCCCTTCCTGATGTAGAAGGGAGCACATCAAATGCTGAAGTATTAGTAACAGTAGAGCCTTCAATCATTTCCTCTGCTGCTAATATTCGTACAGTGATGGATGGGGATAGAACTGTAGACTTTGAGATAACAGATGAAGTAACCATAATCGCAGCACCCTGCGCTCGAGTGACTAGGTCAAGTTTGGCCAAAGACGCTCTGCAAGTGGTGGGCAAAGAGTGCAGCCAAGTAGCTGGTATGCATAAAGTGATGGGGTCGTCTGAAAGAAGCAATCTGAACTCCTTTAGAAAAAATGCTATACCTGCTTTCATTGGTGGTGTAATAAAGTGGGTGATATCAGTATCTATTAATATAAGGGACAAATGTCTAACCGGATCATGTGATTCACCGCTTACTGGCAAAGAGATGAGCATGCTGTGGGGTGGCGGTGGGGTTATAACAATTATTATTGCATCAGTTATTACTATATTTCTCCTGGTCAGTGAGCCGCAATTAGATATAAGCAGCAATAGTGACCAAAATGTAGCCGTTATTGCTGAGAATAAAAGTCTGCTGCCACCCAAGCTCAAGGGTTCACTGTCATCTGAAAAAGCCCAGATAATCCGGTTGTTGAAACAAGCTGAATCTGCTCTCAAGCAGTATCAACTCACTACGCCAAAAGAGACCAGCGCCTACACTTGTTATAAGAAAGTCCTGGCCTTTGAGCCAAAAAATATTGAGGCCCAGATAGGGATGGATAAAATTGCTGATAAATATTATTTTTTGGCACGTAAAGCAGAAGAACGCTGGAACTACACTAGAGCCCGGCAATATGTCAATACAGGTCTTGAGGTAAGACCACGGCACGGCCGACTATTAAGGCTTCAGCAGGAGCAACGTCAAGGTAAGCGCAAGCTGGATCGCTCGTTGAAGCAGGGATTAAACAAAATCAAAGGATGGTTTCAATAGGTGGATTAATCAACATTATTATCCATATATTAGGATGGATATCTGTAAAATAATGTATCAGCGATATAGTCAATACATTTCATACTACTTGCATTTATATGTGATCACATTACTACTGTTTTTTACTGGTTCTCCCAGGCTGATTAATCCCGCGCCCATGAGGGGGGTTTTTTCTCGTTTCAAATACATAGACACACCATCTTGGTTCTGTACATATGTGCCGTTACTGCTCTGGTCTTTAAGTACAAATTGCCCTCTGTAGTACTCAATTATGGCATGAGTTCGAGAGGCGAGGTTAGAGCCTACCACTAAGTCACATTGAGCATCTCTACCAATAATAAAGTCGTAAGCTGTCGACAATACCTGCTGTACATCACTATTACACTCAAGGGTGAGACTGGTGGATCTATGTTTGGGTATGACAACAGCGGTACTGATAATGGTTAAACCATCGTTGTCCAATAATACCTCATGAATTAGTTGCTCTTTCTCTTTACCCTTAACTTTTACACTATCAAACTGACGCGTGCGAATGCCAAGATTGGGGTTAATTAATTCAACTACTTCACTAGTTACAATTATTTGTGTGGCTTTAGCGATTGCAACCATTCTTGCCGCCACATTTACTACATCACCAAAAATATCCCCTTTCTTGATAATTGCTGTTCCGTAGTGTATGCCGATTTGAACCTGGAGTTGCGATAGATCAACTATGGTTTTTTTTTCAATATGACTTTGAATGCCGTTTGCAGCCAGTACAGCGCTGTCAACGTTTGGAAAACAACACATAATTTCATCGCCAATGGTCTTAACGACCTCCCCAGAGCTGTCCTGCACGATAGACGCCATCATAGAGATGCAGTCATTAACCATTACCTCTGCTTTTTTGTCTCCAATATTCTCATATAATTTTGTGCTGCCAGCAATATCTGCAAACATCACTGCAATTTCAGTGTTTTCACTATTAATGCTTTTAATGAATTTCACAGGATAATAACTATTTGCTAGAAGATCTAACACTCTGCGTTTTATAAGCCCAGACATATAAGAAGCCGTTCTCAGCTTCAGTTTGTTTGTTCATTTTTACCATTTTATGGCCCATGTTGTACAGAATCAAACATTATTCACTATCTTTAAGTACCTATTAGGCTAGGTGTCGAAAATGTTGTGCTAACCACCACCGTGAGTGATATGAATGGCTGGTTAATGCAGTTGATTGGAAGTCTGCTATTTAGTTTCGCTCTGGCTGGAATCATACGGAGCTGATTAACGAATGGCACCTGGCTGGGTTTTTAAATACAACTAATTCAATCTAGGTAAACCACCGCCTCAGGCGGTGAGACACGAAAAGGCTCTGCCGATCAGGCGTGCAGAGAAGATAATGGCCTCCTTTGAACCGGCAAGTTCTATAGGAGGCCATTATGAGAGAGTGGCAAAGCCAAGCTCACGTAAAACATTATTGCAGATACCATATTGTTTTTGTCCCTAAATACCGTAAGAAATCGATATACGGGACGTTAAAGAAAGACGTAGGAGGCATTTTACGTGAACTATGCAGACAGTATGGAGTGGAGTTGATCGAAGGGCATGCGATGAATGATCACATTCACATGCTATTGATGATTCCACCGAAATATAGCGTGGCGCATACGGTTGATTTTCTGAAAGGGAAATCGGCGATACGGATATTCAGAGATTATTTGCAGGTAAAGCGGAATTTCACAGGGCGCCATTTTTGGGCAAGAGGGTACTGTGTTAGCACTGTCGGATTAGATGAGCAGATGATTCGGGAGTACATTAGACAGCAGGAACGAGAAGAGAAGCGTCAGGATCAGATGAGACTGGCAGGACTCTAACAATAGCCCCCTCGGGGGGGGGGCTTTCATCATACCACCCGTTTTACGGGTGGTAGTTGATTTAAATTGGGTAAACCCCCAGCTCAGCTGGGGTGACTCGCATAGGTTTTACCGAGACTACGGTAAAGCTTACTTTCAAATCTCTACCAAGAGAAAAGGAAAGTACCTATGCGAGACTACAAGAGTTTGACCCACACGCGT
>JAAGZL010000453.1 GCA_024206335.1 Gammaproteobacteria bacterium | reverse complement strand
TGATTGGTGGTGTCTGGCTCAAGGGCTTGAGGCTGGTTTTTTTCGAGGCAAACGTATTGCCCAGTTTTATGGGGTAGGTGAACTTTGAGCTGATGGTCAATAGTATATTAAGGGCTGCGAAAGGGAAAGGGTGGGGGTCGAAATCGAAAACGAAAAACGCGAAATTGCTCACACGCAAGCCCACGTTACGCGATGGCAAGCAACGCAACGGCGCGGGCATAATGCGAGCCTACGTCACGCAATACTGTTGAAATAATGTAATAGATCACTTGACATTGCGCGTTTATTATGTTACGCGCGCCCGTTCATCATTTACCGGGGATTCGGGTCGATCAGTCGTCAATATGTCAGGGTCAAAATGGGTTGAAATAAAGTGTTGACATAATGAATATCGGCATGTTACGCTGTGCGGGTGATGGCGTTCCCATCATTTTTGTTCTTTCACAATCTGGTTATATCTATGAGGCGCGTATTCATGCGCCTGTGTTAGAACTTTCTTTTAATCCGAATAGGAAAATGTTATGTCTGAAGAAAATACAATCGTACTACCCGCAACTATCACTGCAACAGGGTC
>JAAGZL010000452.1 GCA_024206335.1 Gammaproteobacteria bacterium | reverse complement strand
TTACACTCATGTACCAACTAATAGGCCTCAGTGCAGCAGTTCATCATCTACACTTCCACAGTTATCACACTTACTTATGACTAACACATGTACTAGTGCAGGGCATAAAATGGAGAGTCTTTTTTAACACATGGGCCGACATACTTGTTGCTACTGCATGGAACCAACAACTGGTACCAAGTATAGAACTCAAGCACTTTAGGAGAGCACTGTCTTTTGCAACAACTGCTAGACCAAAGTGTGACTGTTTGTTACTGCTTCCTTATGTGTTTTCATTAGCAACTTAGCTCATAATCCAGCAAGAGAGGACTTCGAAGGAGAGGAGTATTAATTCTTGGTCCTGCAACCTGGAGTTTTAGTGTTCCAACAAGCTTTATCAACACCTGTATACAACTAATAGGCCACAGTGTGCAGCCAATCAACATACACTCCCAAAGCTATTGGGCCGCATATATGCTACTGCATGGAGTCAATCTGTAGACTGTTCCCAATGCAATTCCTGACTGTTTGGTCTAGAATCATGATCTGCTGTATTAGGAGCACTTTCGATCTTGCAGACTGTTTGTTGCTGATTCCTTATGTGTTTTCATTAGCAACAACTAGGACCAGGAAGAAGTGAGTGAGAACTTAGGAGGAGGAGTATTAATTCTTGGTCCTGCAACCTGGAGTTTTAGTGTTCCAACAAGCTTTATC
>JAAGZL010000451.1 GCA_024206335.1 Gammaproteobacteria bacterium | reverse complement strand
TGCTGGGTGGCGGCGATGACGACACCCTTACCGGCGGCTCAGGCAATGACACCCTTAACGGTGGCACTGGCAACGACACAATGAATGGTGGTTATGGTAGTGATACCTACATCTTTAATCTGGGTGATGGTCAGGACCGGATTCAGGAGTATTCCAAAGGCAGCAGCGACATTGACCGCTTGGTACTGGGCGCTGGTATCACACGAGATAACATAACCTTTGCCCGTTCCGGCAACCACCTGGTGATGCATACAGGAGATGCAGGCGACAGCATTCAGATCGATAACTACTTCTCATCCAGCAAGTATCAGATTGAGCAGGTTGAACTGGCCGGTGAGGTGATAGACCTTGAGGCCTTGATGTCTACTTATGAGGTTGGTGTCTTAGGCGCCGATGCAAGCGCCAACACCCTGTATGGCACAAATCAGGTCAACCATATGGATGGCCTGGGTGGTAATGATCGTCTATATGGTTACGATGGAGACGATCACCTGGAAGGCGGGATTGGTGCTGACACCCTGATTGGTGGGAATGATAACGACACCTTGCTGGGTGGCGGCGATGACGACACCCTTACCGGCGGCTCAGGCAATGACACCCTTAACGGTGGCACTGGCAACGACAC
>JAAGZL010000450.1 GCA_024206335.1 Gammaproteobacteria bacterium | reverse complement strand
TCCCGAGATGACTTGACGCCGTGTTCAGATGCCTACTTTGCTTCCCCTCTGGCGCTACGCACGCCGGGTAAGCAGTGCGGCCTCACGGCTACCGGGGTCTACCAGCCTTCGCTTCGCTCTCCTTGGCTGGAAGCGATGGTATTGCTGTCATTGGAGTTGTGCATAGAATGCACGATAATCTACCCATCACAGAACCCTGAGTCTAGTGTAAGTCAGGCATTTTTTCTGTGATGACATCGGATATATCACAAAAACACGAACAAGCACGAGAACCTGGCGGGGAACCCGCCAGGTCTATTGGTCAATCAGCTCTGATCCACCACCAGATTACCATCGGTAATCAGTTGAGCAATATCCCCACTATCAAAATCACATCCCTTCAAGGTGATTGAAAAACCGGCCACTGCCACACCTCCAGCATCTTCTACAGTCAGCACGGTTTGACCTGGAGTTGTAATATTATCTGCCAACAGATTACCCTCACGATCAGCCGATAAAACCCCAAGCTCATCAAACAGAGCATCCAGATTGATGATATCACCCTCAGCGGCACTGAAATCATAGATGGTGTCTTGACCATCGGTGATTGTTGTTGCAGTTGTTTCAGCATGCTCAAACAGAAACAGGTCCCGGCCAGCCCCACCGGTCAGATGATCATCGCCACCCCTGCCGATCAAAACATCCTGACCACCATTACCAGATAGATTATCGCCATTGTCACCAGAAATAATAATGTCATCACCGCTGGTGCCATCAAGTGCATAGAGCCCAAGGCCAGTAGGATCTGTAGTCTCCTCAATGGCATCCACTGTCACATGAGCATCGCCTGACTCCACATTGTCGGTGGCGGTGTAGTCAAATTCACCGTAGGGGACACCATCGATCTCAATCATGGTCTCATACTTACCCTGAAGGCTCTGAAAGCTTTCATTAGTACCCGCAAAACCGGTACCAATATAGACATAACCTGAGTCACTGGCCGTGTAGGTTATTGCGTTTGGATTTTGCCCACTACCAAGACTTGAATAATTCCAGTTCATAGTGCCAAACAAACCACTTACACTAGCCACCAATGGGTTACTGCCACCGTTAGAAATCCCATCTATATCTAAGGCGATATAATATTGACTCTCAGCGGTCTGGTCAGTGTTATCACCATGTGTAATGGTGATGGTCTCACCTTCGTACAAATAGATGCTCGTGGCATCCCAATCCGACCACCCCCCTGGAGTTGGGGCTTCTGTCTGAAGAGTAAAACTCGCCAAATCCCAATCATCGCGTTTTACATCAGAAGAACCATTCTCATCAGCCATGACCCCTACATTTGAAAAATAAATTGGCTCAGTACCACCAGCCACGGAGAAACCAGCACCAGAGCTATCGAACCTGGCAGTAGTATTGGAACCAGAGAAATCCGTGGATTCAAGAACGCTGTTATCAGGGATGGTATTTGCTACCATCTGATCCTCAAAATTGGCCTGACTTGGATTGTGTGGCCAGGGATTTTCTAATGATACCGATGTCAGATCCCAATCCCCGCGCGGGTAGTTATCATTATGACGCAGAGCTACATCAGGGATATCTATGTAGTTGTCATAGTCACCAGCGCCTGCCTGAATATTGTGGATTACATGATCATCTACGACGTCAAACGGCACTGAGCCTGGATCTGGATCTGGATCTGAACTACCCGGATTTTGCAATCCTGGAACCTGTGTAAACCCAACCTGATTAGCAATCTCAATGCCTCCGGCGTAGGGGCCATGCCCAATATGGTCCCCCAGCTGCCCGCTTGGATCGGCAGTAAAGGCGGCGCCACCGCCGCCGTTGGTTCCCTGGCCACCAGTATCACCGGCTGCTGTGGCAATTAAATCGTAATTAAGGTTATCAATAAGGCTAACGATTTCAGCGCCCGGGACGACCGTGCCATCCTCCAGGGTCAATGCTGGCGGGGCACCAGCTTGGGCCAGAGGAATATAGTTGGGAAAGACCGCTTCTGAACCATCTGGAAATTTAACAACCAAGTCAACGGGGTTAACTTCACCCTGGTAAAATTTCAAATCACTAAACTGGTCCAGACCTGGTATCTGCAGTTGAAGCCCTTCTTCCTGAGGTGCTGCAGTAGTCGAACTATCTTGGTCGTTTTGAGCCATCTCACTTGTCTCCATGTAACTACTTTGGGTAGATATCCTACGGGCTAATCGTCAGCATACAATCGCATCTAGTCCGGCCTATAAACTTACAGCTACAGGCCTTTAAACAGCTACAGGCCTTTAATATGGTGGCGATTATCAACCCAGAGGCATAATTGTACATCCCCTATTTGAGCTAAAACTGTGATACACCTGCAGCAAACCAGCAACACCCACACATATTATCTACATTTATCAAGAGGTTATCGCGCAACACACCCCCATCAACAACCAAACAATAATGTGTCTAATATCACATCTCGCATTACACAGCCAGGATCTACCAGCGTAAAATCTGAAAGGCATCACTCATTCAGGCCTGCCAATGTAATAGCCCTGCACCCCATCCAGGTGCAGCGATGGCAGTAGTTCCCAAACCGTCTCAGATTCCACTGATTCAGCAATCACCCGAATATCCAACCCATGAGCAATATCCGTCAGCGCCTGGATAAAGAACTGATGATCCCCATTCTCTTCCAAGGTTCGCAGATAACTACCATCAATCTTCAGATAGTGCACTTTAAGAGACCTCAGGTAGGCCAGAGAGCTAAAACTGTGGCCAAAGTGATCCAGGGAAAACATGGTACCAAACCTACCCACTCGCTCTATCAATGCCTTCAACTCTGACAGGTGGGCGGTGACACCATACTCGGGGAACTCAAATACCAGGCGACCAGCAATATTGGCGTGTTGTGACAACTTCCGCTCCAGCCATCCAGTAAATCCGTCATCCACCAAGGATTGTGGAGAGAGGTTAATTGCAAACATTATATCAGCATCCTGCTCTTCCATAAGGACACCAATCACCTTAGCCACAACCGCCTTATCAATTCTGGTGGCCAGACCAACACTCTCAGCCACCGGCAGGAACACTCCGGCAGAGACAAGTTCACCACTATCCGGATCCGGAATACGCACCAACACCTCACGATGCATCAGATTGCGCTGCGGACAGGTTACAACAGGCTGATATAACAAGGTTATTCTATCCTGCTCCAGAGCCTCCTCAATGAGCAACCGCCACTCGGACGCACCACGTATCACCCTACGATCCAGATCATCAGGGGCAGTAAGATGCCAGCTATTGGCCTCATGACTCTGGGCCGAACGCAGGGCCATATCCGCCTCAGAAAACAGCTGTTTCAGACTTTGGCGCCCATCGAAATAGGCCGCTCCAACATGTGCCACATCCGGCGATTCTGGTCTACCAGTTCCATATACATTGGACAATACCGCACTAACCTGCCGACAAAGATCTTTGGATTCATCCAGACTACAATCCTCCACCAACAGACCAAAATCAGCACCAGCGAGATGTGCCAGGGTATGTTTGGGAACATCCATGGTTACCTTTTGCAGATCATGAGCCACTTGGCATAGCAGATCATCACCAGCCTGATAGCCCATACGGTCATTGTACTCCTTAAATGATTTCAACTGCACAAGACAGAACGCCCCCTGCATAAAATCCTCGTCTGACTCGATACGATCTGTAACAACATCCATAAAACGGCGCTTATTATCCAAACCGGTAACCGGGTGTTGATAGGCCTGTCGGCGCAGCCTGCCAGCCAGAGACTCCAACTCCGATATCATCCGCTGCACCTTAACCGTCATGCGATTCATGGCCTCCATAATCCGCCGCAAATCAGGGGTCCGCGGCAGATCATCCAGCACCGGAAACTCACGATTACAGATAGAGTCTGCCTGCCACTCAATACGCCGTAACGGCCGCAGCAACCATCGTAGCAACACCATTCCCAGCAGCAGAATAAATAATGCACTTACCAGAAACCACAATGCAGTATCTTTGGCATTCCCCCAGAGCTGGATATATGCGTATCCCGGATGGCTCTGAATCAGCACCCGGCCGGCTTGGGTCCAGCCGGACATTACAGACGCCTCCCCCACTGGCGTTTCCAGCGGGAAGGCCGATATAAACCAAGATGGTATTCCATCTACGGCAATGGGAAGCTCCAGCTTCTTTATACTCTTACCATCGGCATTCTCAACTGTGAGCATGCGATAGTAGCCACGGTCAAATATAGCATCAGACATGGAGTCAACAGTGGCCTGATCCCCCTGCGCCAAAAAAGTGGAAATAGAGAGCCCAAGGGATGTGGCGGCATCCTGAGCATGAGACTCCAGTTGCGCCTCCAGATAATCCCTGGTATTGCGCACACTGGTAAAAAAGGTACCAAGAAATACCAGCAGCAGAAGTACAACCACCAACAGTGCCAATCGGCGTGACAAGGTCATCTCATCTCTCCCTTGTTTCTATTAGTTTGCATTATCACCCTTCTCTCGCTTCATTCTGGCCTTCAGATCCTGCCAGAGATTAATCCGTTTGGAAGTACCAACCCGCTGACCACGATCCCGACTCTTGGCCAACCACAAACCATCACCATTAAAACTATACACCGGCGCCAGATCTGTGCGCCTGGTTGCCGGGAGGATACGTTTATTGATGTTATCCAGGACCAACGGCACAGCACCTGGGCTTGAGTAGTAGGTAAGCACCATATGTGCCTGATCCAATTTCAGTGCCTTGACATACATAATCCGCATCTTAGAGTCAGGAACCCCAAGCTCACGCAAGGTAAAATATTTAGCAATAGAGTAGTCCTCACAATCTCCCGCCCCTTTACCAAGGGCCTCAATGGGTGTTGCCCAGTAGTCTGTTTTACCCCATAGCTTGATATCAGAACGAAATCTGAGCCGGTTGAAAAAATTATTCACCATACCAAGCTTCTCTTGCTCAGACAGCCCACGATTATTACTCATCAACCGCTGCCAATTCTGTACCCGCTGTGCAGCTGACGCACCATATTTTTTCTGCACTGCCTGAATCACCTTTGGACCCAACGCCACACCTTCAGCCAAAACCAATGTTGCAGACAACCAGAACAGAGGCGCCACCCTGGGCAGCCAGGAGCCACCACAAGAACCATTCAAACGGTAAAACAGCCGCGAAATATACAATGGTATGGCCACAAATTATCCCTAAAAGTCACTAAACCATTATTTCGCCCAAATATTCAAAAACTTGAGTTTTAGTCACTCTATATAGTAGTGGGGCATACGAAAAGTAAGGTAATACACATTGTTACAACCGAAACATGCAGATAGAATACTCGGTTATTTATAACCAGTCTGGACTTAATTCTCTATGCGCACCTCCCAGTTCCCACTACAAACCGTAAAGGAAACCCCATCCGAGGCGGAGATTGCCAGTCATCAGCTAATGCTGCGAGCCGGAATGATCCGCAAACTGGCATCTGGCCTCTATACCTGGCTGCCACTGGGTCTGCGGGTGTTACGCAAAGTGGAAGAAATCGTCCGGGATGAGATGAACCAGGCCGGGGCCCTGGAGCTGCTGATGCCCGCAGTACAACCGGCTGAACTGTGGCAGGAATCAGGCCGTTGGGAAAAATATGGGCCGGAACTGTTGCGCATCAACGACCGCCACCAGCGGGAGTTCTGCTTTGGACCGACCCACGAAGAGATCATCACCGATCTGGCACGCAATGAGCTACAGAGCTACAAGCAACTGCCCCAGACCTACTACCAGATCCAGACTAAATTCCGGGATGAGATAAGGCCACGTTTTGGCATAATGCGGGCACGTGAATTCCTGATGAAAGACGCCTACTCCTTCCATGCCAGCCAGGACTCACTGCAACAGACCTACGAACAGATGTATGCCACCTACTCCCGCATCTTCGAGCGTTGCGGACTCATGTTCCGTGCCGTACAGGCGGACACCGGCAGCATTGGCGGCAACGCCTCCCATGAGTTCCATGTAGTGGCAGATTCAGGCGAAGACGCCATCGCCTTCTCCACCGAGAGTGATTACGCCGCCAACATGGAACTGGCCGAGGCCCTGGCGCCTGTTGAAGAACAGCCAGCACCCCAGGGCAAAATGGAGACTGTTGATACCCCAGGGCAACACAGCATCGAAGAGGTAAGTAAATTTCTCAGGGTAGATCCATCCCAGTGCCTGAAGACCCTGATCGTGCACGGGGCCGAAGAGAACAGCCTAGTAGCCCTGACAGTACGTGGTGACCAGGAACTAAACCCCATCAAGGTGGAAAAACTTGAGATAGTGGCAGCGCCACTAACCATGGCTACAGATGAAGAGATCAAATCAGCTATCGGCTGCTCTGTAGGCTCCATCGGCCCAGTTGGCATCAATATTCCACTAGTAGTAGATCGCACTGCTGCCACGGTTACAGACTTCATCTGTGGTGCCAACGTAGATGGCAAACACCTCACCGGGGTAAACTGGGAGAGAGACCTGCCACAACCACAGATCGCAGACCTGCGCAATATACAAGAGAGTGACCCCAGCCCGGATGGCAACGGCACCATCACTATCGCCAGAGGCATTGAGGTTGGCCATATCTTCCAGTTGGGACAGAGGTACAGCGAGGCCATGAACGCCAAAGTGCTGGATGAAAACGGCCGCGCCCAGGTCATGACCATGGGCTGCTACGGCATCGGCGTCTCCCGCGTGGTAGCAGCTGCCATCGAGCAGAACCATGATGAAAAAGGCATTATCTGGCCCAGCACTATCGCCCCTTTCCAAGTGGCCCTGCTACCCATGAAACTAAACAAGTCACACCGGGTGCGTGCGGCGGTTGAGGAGCTCTATGCCGAACTACAGGACGCCGGGATTGATGTACTCCTGGATGATCGCAATGTACGCCCCGGTTTCATGTTTGCAGATATGGAACTGATCGGAATCCCACACCGCGTGGTAGTAGGCGAAAAGGGATTGGACCAAGGCACCGTTGAGTACCGTGGACGCCAGGAGACAGAGAACAGCATGATTAAAATCAAGGATATAGTGTCCATGCTACGGGAGCGACTGGACAGCGAGACCAACTAATATCAAAACAGAAAACAAAAATCCGCCAGGAAACCAAGATCAATTACAATCATCAGTTACTGGCACAATATAAGGCAACAGATACTATGGCAAAAGAAGCAAGCTTTAACCGGGAGGACCTTATCGCCTGCGGTAATGGAGAGATGTTTGGCCCCGGTAACGCGCAACTACCAACACCAAACATGCTGATGATGGACCGCATCACTAGAATCACCGATAACACGGGCAGCCATGGCAAGGGGGAGATCCTGGCAGAACTGGATATCACACCAGACCTCTGGTTTTTTGATTGCCACTTTCCTGGCGACCCGGTTATGCCCGGCTGTCTGGGCCTAGATGCCATGTGGCAGTGCGTGGGCTTCTTTCTGGGCTGGATAGGAAACCCAGGTCATGGCCGAGCCCTAGGCGTAGGCGAGGTAAAATTCACCGGCCAAGTACTGCCTTCTGCCAAACTGGTTACCTATGAAATCAACATGAAGCGGGTAATCAGCCGCAAACTGGTGCTGGGCGTTGGTGATGGTATAGTCAAGGTGGATGGTCGTGAGATCTATACCGCAAAAGATCTTCGTGTTGGGCTATTTACATCTACCGATAGCTTTTAACTTACACCAGAAACATCCATAGACTACATATAAAAAATGTTTAAATGGTCTATGATTAACCAAAAATGTGGCAGATAGGGAGCAAAATGATTATAACTATGTGAACCACCACATAGACACATGGTCATGCTAGAATTGTGTGACGAGGAGATTAATTCAGGTTACAGACAACCTCTCCTATGTTTCATTCCAGAACAAAAACACAACCTGACAATTGATATTGCATCAATATAATAAACATATGACAGTAGCTAAAGACAGGAAAGCTTTACCGGCAAAACTGCTCAGTAAACTCCCAGCAGGGTCCCTAAGGGTTCTACAGATTAGTGACACCCATCTTTATGCCGATGCTACAGAGCGTCTGGCCGGGCTGAATACCGACCAGTCACTCCTGCAACTATTGCAACATGCCAGGAATAACATTTTACCCGTGGACCTGGTACTTGTTACCGGAGATCTGGTACATGACGCCACCGCCAGCGGGTACCAACGACTCAGAGACCATCTGCTAACCCTTGATGCCCAAACCTACTGCATACCTGGGAATCATGACCTAAATCCAGTCTTGGCAGATAACATAAACTGTAACAGGATCAGCACAGACACCCTACATAAGCATGAAAACTGGGCCATGATCATGCTCGATTCAACCATACCAGGAAAGGTAAAAGGACACCTGAACAACGAACAGCTGGGACGACTCAAATCAGCCCTTGACGACCACCCAGAGTATAACATTCTGATATCATTGCATCATCAGCCGGTCCCACTCGGCTCGGCCTGGATTGATAAACTGGCCCTGGACAATCCAGATGACCTGTTCTCGATCCTGGACCAGCACAACAATGTACGGGGAGTGCTCTGGGGGCACGCCCATCAGCCATATGATGGTGAGCGCAACGGGGTAAAACTAATGGGTAGCCCATCCACCTGCATCCAGTTCAAACCAGGTCAGGATGAATTTGGAATACATCAATCCCCACCAGGACTGCGCTGGCTGGCACTACTTCCAGATGGCCGTATCGAAACTGATATCGAATATCGCAGCAATACACCCACAGAACTTGATCTAGCCTCCACAGGCTACTAAAACTTCCCCAGACACACACTCCAATCAACTAAATCTATAAAGATAACAATGTCAGTAGAAAAAAATACAATCCGCCTCACAACTCCTGCCACAGACGTGAGGCCCAATCCTGACACCATAATCAAACCACATGACCTACGCGCATGGGTGGATGATCTCCCATATGCCAATCCACTAGGTACTGCACAGGCAGTCCTGTCCTCACTAAAGCAGCTGAACCGGCATCCAAAAAAAATTCCTCAACGCACCAAGCTTATGCGCATCTATCTGGAACCTTTCAACAGAATCATGGAAAGAGCTCGCAAATTAAGCTGTACAATCCAGCCAGACCGGAGCCCAAACAAAAATAACGGTGAAATACTTGCACTGGCCGGGGCCCTCTGCACCGAGATGTCATACGGTTTCAAACACATTGTAAATAACGAGGCCCAACCCAATAACAAATCCACTCCAGAAGAAACCGCCTCACACATACAGCTTGCCATGCACTGCCTTTCACTCGGGTTGATGTTTGAGATGAGCTCATATCGCAAGGAGTCACGCAGCGTCTGGCGCGAAATATTCCAACTGCTGAATAGAGCGCAGCAACTAGGGATTGCCAACTTAACCATAGAGGAAACCACGCCAAAAGTAGAACATGAGGTATCGGTGCTGAACAGCTTCAAATGCATACTGCTTACCTCTATGCTCGACTCATCCAGACTATGTCCGGAAGATACCTGGGCCAGCTATGACTACCTTCAATGGCACGCAACAACTGCCCGCCTGATACCGGTTAAACAGGTTTCCGACCATCGCGGCAACTACCTCATGCCTAGGGACGGCATGATAAAACCGATCTTATTTGACCCAAAAAAACCACCGACAGACCCGCTCAAATACATGGTATGTGAAACCCGCAAACTCAATCTACAGATAAATAATCACCTGAAGGCACTCTCAATGGATGAGTCTGCATTTATACAAGGAGCAGATAAACCAGGTATAGAAAAAAAGAAACAGCTGCTCAAGCAGATGTTGCACATATGGCACACCAACCCCAAGCGCAGACATAAACGCAAAGATAAATTTGACCGGCTATCCTGCGCTTTTGGAGTCAGCGCTGTCTACCACTTCCTGAAAATCGGAACCATGCGCAACATGAGCTCCACGGCAGGGAATAAGCAGAACAACATCAGCCAGAATTATCTAATCAACCTCCAAGAAGAACCCAATCTATCTGATGGACTCCACATCTATGAATTTCGCCAGGAAGACACCAGTGCAAATGGCATAGGAATCATGTCATCAGAGCCAAAGCTCAGCAATCTGAATATTGGGCAACTGATTGTAGTTGAAAGTAAAATTAATGAGACACCAGGGCCGTTACAGGTAGGCATAGTCAGGAGGATTGTTAACAGGGACCACACCATCAAGGAGGTAGGGGTACAGCATCTTCCAGGAAGACCACTTCCAGCTACCACCATGCCCGAGATACTTGGTCACAAGCACAACGACCTACAACCATGCCTGCTACTGGAGTTAGGAGAAGGCCACCCCAAGGTGATAATTACACCTAACCTTGTCTACAAGCCAAGCCGACACTACATATTAGACGTCACTGGAGGCGACACCAAACGCACTATCGCCGGGAAGTTACTTGAATCCACAAGCAGTTTCGACTGTTTTGAATACAATACACTACAACACAGCTAAACCTGCTTAACCTGAGCCTCCCACGCACATAATCATTCATTGGCCGCCCCGGAACAGGCTGGCTAGCGACACAGACATAGCACGACTTTGATCCTGCTCCACCTGCTGCAAGACCTCCCATAGCGCTCGTCCTGCATCATCCTCCACCGTCTCCGGACGCACTAGCCGTGGAAAGGAAAAGGTACCAGCCCGATATAGATCAAGCAGATCTACCTCAGACATGTCTCTAGCCAGAACCCAGCCACCTGCCTCAGACTTCACCACTAGGTGCGCCCTGGCAAGATCAGCCAGCAGCAACTCAAGATGCTCCTCTGAGACACCCTCCAACTCTCTGGTAAGTAGCTTGATAGGTAGCGACTCACCCACATGCTGCGCCTGCCACAACCTCTGCAACAACCGATAGGCCTGGATTAATCCCGCCCGACTTCCACCACTTTCCGCCAGAGCCCACTCATCACTATGAATACCAAGACAACATGAAAACTCAGCCCCTAACAGAGTAACCAGCCAGGAAAGATAGACCCAAACCAGGAAAATGGGGATAGCAGCCAGAGCGCCATAAATGGCCTCATAGGTCGGAAATTGCGTCAGATAGAAGGCAAAACCACGCTTTGCCAGCTCAAACAACACCGCGGCCAGGACACCACCGGCCATGGCATGACGGATGGGGACGCGCCGGTTCGGCACCACAGCGTACAACAGAGTGAAGGCCACCGCAGATGCCAACAAGGGCATCAATCCAAGCAGGCGAGCACCCATACCGAGGGTCTCTGCCGCATCAGACAACAGGGGAAGAGAGACCAGATACGAGGTCACAGCCATGCTCACACCAATCAGGAGCGGACCCAAAGATAGTATGGACCAATACATGATAAACAGATTCAGGGGGCTGCGCTTGGTCTTCACCCGCCAGATAGTATTGAAGGCCCGATCAATATTCGCCATCAACATCAATGCCACTGCAACCAAAAATACAAAACCGGCACCGGTAAGCTGTGATGCCTTGTTACTAAACTGCTGAAAATACTCCTGCAATACCTCACCTGAGGCCGGTATAAAATTGGCAAACACAAAATCCTGAATCTGCTCAGCCACACGATCAGAGACAGGGAACGCGGAAAATATCGCAAGCGACACTGTCATCAGCGGCACCAGCGACAACAAGGTTGTATAGGTTAGAGACGCCGTACTGGGCAACCCCTGATCTTCAACAAAGCGCGCACCAAGTAGCTTGATAAAATGCCACGTCCTTTGCATCTGCCTGGATATTGTTTCCATCTGCATCACCTGGGGCCATTCTTAGTTAACTCACCCCCATGTAGATGGGGCGAGTTAATAATATATTATTGCCGGGTTAATAGGTTAGAATTCACGGATAGTTACCGATTATCATACAGTTTCACCATTAACCCCTATCCAACCATCAAAACACCAACATGTTAACTGCAACCACCGCAACTTTATATCCTAGCATCCTGCCTCAGCAACCCTTGATTGCAGCATACACCGATGGCCTTGGCTAATGATCAGGCAATTCCCTCTAATGCTTGGGCCAAAGCAGAACGCAACCCTAGATAACTTCATCCCAGGAGAAAACTCCCAGGCACTGTCTGAAATCACAGCATGCACCAGAGAAAAACAGGGTAGCTATCTCTACCTGTGGGGTCCCGGCAGCAGCGGCAAGTCCCACCTAATGACAGCAGCTGCCAAAGCAGCCAATGAGAACAGCCATGCAGTAGCCTATGTCCCACTGGCTCAGGCAGCTGAACTCTCCCCAGAGATGCTGGCCAATATTGAGCAGATGGAACTGGTGTGCCTGGATGACATCCATACCATCGCAGGTAACAGCAACTGGGAAGAGGCCCTATTCCACCTATTCAATCATGCCCGCGAGCAAGCTACAAACCTGATCATATCGGCCAACTGCGGACCATCCAGCCTACAGATTGCTCTGCCAGACCTGGTTTCCCGTCTGGCATCCGGTGTCAGCTACAGACTAATCCCACTAGATGACGAGACCAAGCTGTATCTGCTGGTAGACCACGCCAACAAACGTGGAATGAAACTAACCCCGGAGAGCGCCAACTACATACTTAATAACTTTTCACGGGATACAGAGTCGCTTCTGGCACTCCTTGAACAACTGGACCGAGCCTCTCTTGCAGCCCAACGCAAGCTGACCATCCCCTTCATCCGCAGCCTAATAGAGCAAACAAACCAACCCTAATTTGTGTGGAAACAGAACTGTTATCAGCATATTATTAACCCTGATTGCGCATGGTTTGTTATCTCATGGACGGTCGTCGGTTTAAACAGCAACTCATCCGACCCCATACCTGCGCCAACGAGGCAAGCAATAATAGCTACAAGCCTCAAACGAAATACAAACCGGATAATTCTAAATGACTACAGCATCTACACGAAAAGCAGTTTCAGCACTTCCCCTGATAATAATGACTACAATAGCCGTTGCCGGGTGGGTCAGTTATTATTTTGCCCAACAGAAAGCCACGCCACCACAACCACAGGCTAAACTGACAACCTCAGAACACAGGGCCAAGGAAGAGGAATGGAACAGTACACTTCCCACCAAGGCATCTATAAACACCAAGCACACAACAACCATGGAGCCGGTAGCTACACCAGATAAAACCAAACAGACAACAACTGCAGCAGCACCGGTAGCCACACCGGATAAAACCAGACAAACAGCAACTGCGGCACCAGTAGCTACACCGAACAAAACCAAACAGACAACAACTACTGAACCAGTGGCCACATCGGATAAAACCAGACAGACAGCAACT
>JAAGZL010000449.1 GCA_024206335.1 Gammaproteobacteria bacterium | reverse complement strand
GACGAGCTGAAAAGCAAAGTTTTGGCATTTATTGATTACTTTAACAAAACCTCAGCAAAGGCATTCAAATGGACTTATCAAGGCCGGCCATTAGCGGGCTAGGATAGGTGACGTATTTACAGGATGCAGTACTAGTGCCCGGTGGTGGCTCGATGGTGCGCCTGATTCGCCAGTTGCCCCACGCCCGGGCCATGGAGATCCTGCTCACTGGTGAGAAGTTCAGTGCCGAGCAATTACTAGAATGGGGTTTTGCTAATTATGTGGTTGATGCCGATCAGGTAATGAGCAAGGCTCTGGCCATGGCAGAAATAATAGCCGCTAACGGCCCTGTCGCGGTGCAGGCCGTGAAAGAGGCCGCAGAGCGCAGCCTGACCCTTGATTGGGAAGATGCCTTTGCCATCGAGCGAGAGCTATCGGCAAAAGTGATGGCAACCAGTGATGCCCGGGAAGGGCCGCGAGCGTTTAAGGAAAAGCGTAAGCCAAAATATATCGGCAGTTAAAGCAGCTGCCCCAAAAATCTTTAGACATTAATAATTATTTCATTATCTCCTGGAGAGAATTATGGCTACTGAGCTGGATATTAGCACCGACAATTGTATTGTTGAAAAAGACGGTAAAGTTTTAATTGTCACACTCAATCGCCCCGAGGCCAAAAATGCCTTTAGCCCGGAAATGCTATTGGGTATGTACAAGGCCTGGCGTCTGTTGGATGACGATGATGATTTACTGTGTGCGATTTTAACCGCCAACGGCGACACCTTTTGTGCCGGCATGGATTTAAAAGCCGGTGCCGAAGGCCATCGCAGCACCGAAGAATTTATGACGCTGATGGGCGAAGTACCCAATATTCACTGGCAGGCATTGCTGCGTGACAACCTTCCCAAAAAGCCATTAATCCTTGCCGTCGAAGGTTACGCCCTGGCCGGTGGTACGGAAATTCTGGCGGGCACCGATATCCGTGTTGCCGCCGAAGACGCCACCTTCGGTGTCACCGAAGTGGCTCGTGGCCTGTACCCAATGGCCGGTTCCAGTATTCGCCTGCCGCGCCAGATTCCCTATTGTCTGGCGGCAGAAATCGTTTTACTGGGTCGTCATATTAGCGCCCAGGAAGCGTTGGACTGGGGCCTGATCAATCGCCTGGTACCTAAGGGAGAAGCGCTTAACGAAGCGAAAAAGATTGCCGCGCAAATTGCTGAGACGGGCCCGATTGCATTGAAGGCTATTACCCGTTCGCTGCGCGAGCTGCAGTGTGATATTGCCGAGGAAGAGGCGATGCTGAAATCCGATGAGCTGGCCGGCCCGGTATTTGCCTCCAAGGATGCCAAAGAAGGGATGCGCGCCTTTAAGGAAAAGCGTAAAGCTGTGTTTACCGGAGAATAAGAGGCTACGTTTGGGGAGAGTTCTTGCTTAGCTCTCCCGGTAATCCCCTCGAGCCAGTAACAAAAAAGATCGCATATGCGATCTTTTTTGTTACTGGTAGATTCATTGAGAAGTTATTGTTCAGCTGATTTATGGTAGCTGTGAAGTAGTTAATCATGTAATACAAGCCAGGAAAGTTTTGCAAAAAACTTTCTTTGAGCCGGAGGTTAATCTACCCCATAACGAAATGTGTGCAATTGTTAGAAGATATGTTTTAAGCAGCAATTAGTAACAGGTGTTATTAAAGTACGCTATTGATCAATCGTGTACTAATCCGGCTATGTTTATTTATTATGTGCTCTTGAGGTTTTTCTAGTCTGTTAAAAATATTATTGTTAATTGTTGCTTCCTCAAAACGCAAGTCGAGCGATTAAAGGGTGGTTTTTTTAGAGATGACCGCACACAACCAGGCCCGCTCACCGCCTAGGATAGGCTGTAGATCCGAGGGTAACTCAGGGTCATAATAATACAGCTCATCGATAGTAAACCCAACTTTCTGCAATAGTGTTTGAAAGCTTTCTTTGTTAAACAGATGAAGATAGTCGGCTTTAGATTCTTCAGGAGATTTTTTAAAGTCATCAGAAAAGTACTTCTCGATATCCGTTGCATTCATTTCACCTGGCCACTGATATCCTCTTTTAATGCGACGATCAAACTCCTCCTCGAAGGACATGAACTTTGAATAGGGAGTGCCGATATTTAAAAACACCTTACCTTCTGGTACCAGCCAGTGTTTGATTTTTGATAAGCCCTCGATAATTTTATCACCTGATAAGAAATGTAATACATGTGATATGTGCACTGCACTTAAACTATTTGTTTGGAAAGAAAGGTCATCGGGAAAGCTCCCCTGTTTGCAATGAATAAACTGCCTGTGTTTCTCTTCTACCCGATCAAGAAGGTAGTCCAAATGACGCTGTTCCAGATCACAAGCAATAATCGTTCTTTCTTTTCGTACCACGGGTAACGTAGTCACCCCATAGGCGCATCCTATATCCAGTAGCGGGTACTGGGCGGTTTCGGCAAAGTTAATGAAGGCCAGGCTTACATCGGAGATATTCTTAAACATAAAGCCGCGATTGTTCACTGTCGCCTGTATACAGTCATTGTCGACCATTGGGTTGTTCATGGTATTTACCCGAAATAAAGGTGCTCTTAAAGACATCAATATTCACGAAAAGTGCCTGGCTGAATGAACTATAATCTACTTGGCTCGGTGAATGGTGGCAATTTCAAGTCCGAAAAGGAGTTTGGTTTCCATCCGTATAATAAACGTGATGGTCACTGACTATCCTTTTCCACCACTGCTGAACATCGATAGATTCCATCACCCGCCAGTCGGGAGTGTTGGTCACCATGTGATGACCGAGTAGCTTCCCAAGTTCAACCTGTTGATTACCTTCACTACAGGCCAATTTATCCCACTGTGTTAATGCTTATTTAAGAGAGCTGTGTTGTTGCAGTGATTTAGCAAGAAGAATGGCCTGGCTAATTGCCTTAATCGCCCCTGAGCCTGTATGGGGTCTGGCTAAAGCACTCGCATCCCCTAGCAGGCATGCCGAGCCGCGGCTGTAATGGGGCAGGGAAATATCATAAATGGTTTGAATAAAGGGTTCGGCTGTTGCACAAATTATCCTGGCGCTGGTTGGCGGCAGTTGTTGTTCGGCTTGGCGGTACAGGTTTTTTTTGTTGTTGTTAGTCACAGCACCGGGAGGAAGGTTGGTGGCATGCAGCTCCCCTTTCCGGTCGGTGAGGAATCTTTTTAACTGAGACTCATCAGCCAGACAGTACCAGATCCAGGTTAAGTTGCGCTGGCCCCGTTCGATGCTGCCGTCTCCATCGGGTACGTAGAGGCTCATAAAGTGTCCCTGATCGTGGACTGCTATCAATGCTTCATCCTGAAAGGGGAAACTCGATTCCTTTATACTCCCTCGCCAAGCCACATAGCCAGCATAATCAATCTTTGAGTGCGGAAATAATAATTTCCGCCCCAGGGAATTATGCCCATCGGCAAATAACAATAAATCACAGTGACCTTGAGAACCATCACTGAACAGGATCTTAATTCCCGACTCTCCGAGCTCCTTAAAACCCGTTAATTGCACACCCCGGTGATAACTCGTGTCTTGCACCCGTTTGCGCAGGTTTGAGAATAACAGGCCCCAGTTTAAAATTTTGGAAAACATAGGCTGAGGCCATAGTGGAGCATCATCGCCATTGTCAGCGCGTTTGATAAATAGTCGGCTGGTAAAGGACGTATTGGGGATGTCGCTATCGAGTAAGTTACGATCCTGGCAGGTGCTAAGAAAATCAACAGGGGCCCCGATCCCCATACCCCGTTCGCTGAAATCGGCCTCGGATTGTTCATAGATATTCACAGTGCAGCCAATGCGTTGAAGCTCAATAGCAGCGGCACAACCAGCGATAGATCCACCTATTATGGCAACGCTAAGCTTGTCGGTTTGCAAGATATCTCCACCTGTGAATGGATAAAGTCAGTGCCATTATTCAGAGCTTCCCCGGGGTCTTTAGCGCTTGATTTGTGAAGCCATCATCTTGTCAACTTTCTCGGAATAAGGGGGCAGGATGCCCGCCAGCTTGGGCAGGTTAACAAATCCCTGCTTGAACACCGACTTGGCGTGGCTGAAGGTTTTGAAGCCCTCGAAGCCGTGGTAGTTACCCATGCCGCTGGGGCCGACGCCGCCGAAGGGCATATCATCGCAGGCAAAGTGCATGGCGATATCGTTGATGCTGACGCCGCCGGCAATGCTGTTGTTGAGGATATGTTCCTGCTCATCCTTGTTTTTGCCAAAGTAGTACAGGGCCAGCGGGCGCGGTTTGCTATTAATATAGTCCAGACAGTCGCTGACCCGGCGGTAAGTTTTTACATTGAGTATCGGGCCGAAGATTTCATCCTGCATGCACAGCATCTCGTCGCTGGGGTCGATAATCAGGTGAATCGGAATCTTGTGAATGGCGGGGTCGTTCCAGTCTTCTCCGGCGGGGTTTAGCTCGACAATGCGTGCGCCTTTTTCCTGGGCGTCATCAATGATTTTCTTG
>JAAGZL010000448.1 GCA_024206335.1 Gammaproteobacteria bacterium | reverse complement strand
TTGACCTCGGTGGCCGTCAGTGTAGGGTCGGGTGATTTGTTAGTCATCATTATCTACCCCAGGTAACGCCGGCAGCGGCTGCCAATCGGTTACGCCGTCAATCGGGTAGAAGTAATCGCAATGCTCGCTGGTCATTTCTTCGTGCCATCCCTCTGGGCAATAGTAGGTGTCGTTTGCTTCGTTATAATCAGATTCCTCAAGCTCTTCCCAGTTATCAGCCTCTAGCGTATGTTTTGCAGCATAGAATGCGCGAGTAACAACCCGATTACCATTCCGATAGGCGCGAGCAACTGATACAGCTTTATCCGTTTCCGGCAATCTATCCTCAACACTTATCCAATCACTCATAATTATCTCCGTAGCTTGTAACCCTTTTTTATTGGTCCAGCACCGGGTTAACTGGTTCGAATCTATCTAACAAGTAACAGCCGCTTACACCCTTCACCCAGATTACAGCCGAATGACCAGATAGAACCTCTGCCCTGCTCTGCGTATGTGTTGGTTTCTTCTCGCCACTATCCATGTGAAGCCACCCCTTAGTTCCGAGGCTATATCGTAGGTTGAAATCATCACATTTTCTTTGTAGTTTTACA
>JAAGZL010000447.1 GCA_024206335.1 Gammaproteobacteria bacterium | reverse complement strand
GAACGGCCTGACACCATTCGACTATCTGAAACTACTGATGGAAGAGTTACCGAAAAACCCGGCAGACATCAATCGACTGCTACCCTGGAATGTCGAGATACCACGGAAGGCTGAAACTTAGCAGGTGGGGTTGCCCGGACCTTTACAAAGTTTGTGTTCCTCTGAAGTTTGAAAAATAAATTTTTTCTCTTTTAATGCCTCGGCATCTATGCTGCCTCCAAATCTCAGGGTTTTACCCCCAAGATGTTTCGGCATTTTTATGGTAATACTTTCTGTAGCCGCATCGAGGAACGATGGGAGGGCTGACATTCCCATCTCCTTAATGCCCGCCTTCACATTGGTTTTTGTTGACGCATGTAAAGAAGTATTTACGGTTCCAAGTAAGCAGAGAGTTAAGAACAGCGCCCATTTCGGGAAATTTATTTACATGATAATCCTTATTCCTGTCGTATAAATGTAATATGGCACCCGGGGTGCAAGCCTGAAGCTAGTTATCGTCCGAATTATAACCGTCAGAGTCGTCACTGTCTGAATCGTCGCTTTCACCACCAACTGCGGGTGAGGCTAGAGCTGCCGTGCCATTTTCCGTCATGCTAACCTCGGTATTTGCCTTTTGCCCAACAGCGGCTGCACCTGCACCTGTTTGTGTTTGTGTT
>JAAGZL010000446.1 GCA_024206335.1 Gammaproteobacteria bacterium | reverse complement strand
TCTCGATCTTTGAATTCAAAAATATTATGCTTACTCATGAGTGGCGTATCCTTTGTGGTTAATTAATGTTTTGGTCAACATCTAATCAACCAGATACGCCGCTTTTTTTCAATCTCTAAACACCAGATTCAGTTATAACTCAGTACGGGAATATGGACGGAGTCAGCACAAATCCAACCCGGCGAAGATGCTTGGTCTTCGTGGCCAATATCAATTCCCAAGGATTGGTCGCATCCTGGATTTGAAAATACGACCAATTAGTATATGAAAATGTTGCTGTTCGGTGTACTCGTATCGATATCGATGCCATGAAGTGCGGGTAGACAACAAATAAGGTGGATCGGCATAGACTAATTCCTGTCCCGTGAAGGGGTAAGATTTTAAATAGTCTTGTACATCGCAGCAATTGAGTTCGAGCTTACCGCTATAGCGGTGATAATTGTCCGATTGTTTAAAGGCGTCTATGGCCTGGTCGCAACGATCAACACCAATAATAAGGTTAGCCGGAGGTTTGCGTGTCTGCACGGTGCCGCCAGCCAGGTGTGTCTCGATGTATGTCTGATGCTGAGGCATTAAAGCGATGATTGCCTGATAGGCTCCTGAGAGTGATTTAGAACCTTGATAGCCCATTAGGCCACCTGGTCGATATTGTGTAGCAGCGGCATGTCATTCCAGGTACGGCCTTTATATAAACGACCATTTCTTTTCTTCGAACGCTATGCCATCGGCACTAAAGCAACCCCATTGTTTAAAGTAAAACCGGCTGTTTGTTCGGTTTCATTAGTGGCGAATGTTATCAACCCATTGCGATTGCATGGTTCTGGCATTAGGGATAAGTTAAATCCATTCTCGTAACCAGGTGCCTTCATCGCCTGTAGCCTCGGTGTCAGGCTTTCGGCGTAACAATTTTTGTAACCGGGTGATATTTTGCTGCAACTCGTTGAGGTATTCCAGGTGTGACCGGTCCATTCAATATGGGCTGATTGCTCATGATAGAGACTCCCTTTTATTTAGCGGATGCATCGTTAATACTGGTTATGTGGTCAAGGCAATTAGTCTTTCTTCGATCGACGTTTTGCGCGCGGGTGGCAGGCCAGATGCGTGGCTTTTATGTGGCGCGTACTCAGGTGGGTATAAATTTCGGTGGTAGCGATATCGCTGTGTCCGAGTAGTGCCTGGACGGCTGGCAGATCACCGCTGGATTCCAGAAAATAGGTGGCACTGGCATGACGTAACCGGTGAGGGGTTAGCGGGATATCGAGTCCGCATTGTCGTTTGTGTGTCGATAATCGCCATTCGATCATATTGACGGTAAAGCGACCGCCTTTGTCAGAGACAAACAGGGGTTGCGATGAGCCTGTGCTGTCAAGTCGCACTTTAAGATAGCGCTGAACCGCCCTCACCGCTTGCCGCCCGACCGGTAGATAACGGGTTTTGTTACCCTTGCCGGTCACGATCACGTTACCTGTCCTCAAATCGATGTCGTTGATATCGATGTTGATCAGCTCACTGACCCGCAGCGCCGATGAATAGATTAACTCGAACATGGCTAAATTCCTGATAACCTCGACGCTATCGCCCCTACCGGGTTTGAGCAGGCGGTTCATGTCATCGATCGATGGGATGGGGCCCGGTAGCGGTCGAGCGGATTGTTTGGGTGGCGAGACCAGCCTTGCCGGATTGTGGCTAAGATGATCGCAATGCCCCAGTAGATAATCATAGAAGCAACGTATCGATGATAACATGGTCGCGATTGAGGCCGCTTTCAGGCTGCGACGGTAACAATATGAGAGATAGCGTTGTAGGTGATGAGCTGTGACCTGGTGCCAGTTGTCAACGCCTGGGTGTCCTGACAGGAAATCCCAGGCCCGATGCAGGATTGACTGATGATTTTGGCAGGTAAGAGGTGAGTATTGGCGCTCACAATATAGATAATGATGAAAAGTGTTGATCCATTCCCTGGGAGAATGCATAGGTTATCCTGTCTGTTGGTTTAAAGGCTTAGTAGATGATGTTTGCGTGCTTAAAAAATCACTGTCGGTGAGGCATTCCCTTCAAAATCCAATAGCGTAAAGACGATCAACCCAGTTCTTTTGTGGAACAGTTTGGCGTAGGTGCTACGGATAAATGCCTGGTAAATATGATGTGCGAGATTGATTAATTGACTTTGTTCGACGCCAACGTCCGTTGCGGCCGCCATGAATGCCCGGTCAATTTTGTTGGTGCTGGCGACATAGACAATCATCCTGTGCGCCTAGATCCTGAACTGAATCTTTTGCATGAAATGATGGGTTTCCAGCGCGAGTATCTGGGTATAAATCAAGGTACTGATGATGGTTTTATGCCCCAGCCAGCCTTGCAGTACCTGTATCGACGGTATGCCCTGGATCACGGCGTTGATCGCAAACGAATGCCGGAAGGTATGCGGAGTGACGCTGATCAAGGGTTGCAGATCGGCATCGAGGGTGGCGACGAAGCGTTTGATGCGCTTGATCGCGGCTGAGTAGGCAAAAGCAAACAGGCGTTCGTCGTGTTTGATATTGCGCGCGCGGATGAATCGTTTGAGTGATGCGATAAATTCTTCATCACTAATGGGTATGTAGCGCGGTTTGGCCCTGCCCTGTCGGGGTTGCTTTTGTTTGAGCGTATTCACCGAGACATAGGGCTCGTCGGCATCGAGCACGAAGTGCCGGGGTGTGAGAGTCAGGCATTCGCTGATTCGTGTACCGGTATGCCAGAGGATATTAATCAACTGGTAAGTGGTATCGTCGTAGCAGTGATTGAGCAATTGCTGCACTTCCGGCAGGATCAGATACGGGGGTACCTCGGTGTGTTTGAGCACGGCGGCCCGCTGGCGTTGCATCCGTGTCCAGTCCACCTCGATGCTCACCTCGCGCATGGGCAATAGATTGTCTTGCGGCAAGTGCCGATTGTTGTGCTCCCCAATTGGCGCAGGATCGGCCATCATGATGCTGGGTTTCTGGGTGCACAACGCAAACAGCCTGGCCATATAAAAAGCGCCGTAGCCCCAACGCGCCGTGAATCGCCGGCACCGCATGACTGTCCGAATAAATCCTCACACAGGGCCTGGGCGGTTACTGCCTGGTCACTCATTGCATGGCCTGCAATCGCGCCTCAAAAATGGCGTCGTCATTCATCACGCGCAGGCTGCTATAGCGACAGGCTAGCGGATCGGACTGGCCTTCGGTGACGTAATAAAACAGATCCTCGGCGGTATAGGTTTGGCCGATGTTGTGCAGCTTGAGTTCGATAGTCTGTGCGTTATCGATGGTCTCGGCCTGAAAATACAGCTCGGCGGCATAAACCGCTTTTAAGTTGCTGGCAATTGATTGGTGCATTGGTTGATCTCCATCGGGTTAATGTTCAATTAAAGCCTGGTCGATTAAAGATTGGCCGTTTCGTCCATTAAATTGTTATAACAATCTGGACAAAAAAGCCCGTCGGTCGCAGGCGTAACCAGGCAATAATGGGCCTGTAATGGGCCTGTAATGGGCCTTAAGTGGCTTTGTGGTGCGACGCACAGGCCGCGTGAAGAAAATAGGTAGTAATGTGGAATTTAGATAAAAATCGCACGCTCGCCCTTCCCTGTCCTGACTGGCCTTCAATCCTGCTTTAGATCGAGCCAGATGACCTGGCCCGATAGTCGAGGTTGACTACGCGATATGAATCGGGTGATCTAACCGCTGGTCAGAGCTACCCGTATATGTAGGAAGTGTGCGCAAACCGGGTTACCGATCGCTGGCTTACATTGCGCATGGCCAGCTTAATCCCCGTTTCCTTTTTAGGGTACAACAAAAACACTATCACCATTCTATCTCACGAAATGCATAAATAACATCTTCTTCTGGAACAGACATACCAAATCAGTGGCCTTGAGCACCTTACAAGGGCAATCGAGATATTAAGAAGACGCCAGTCCGGGAAATAAACCAAGAAGTGGACCCCGGTTTTTGGACAGCTCCCTTAGGAGTTATTTTCCACGACATCAGGCTGCCTCTGGCAAACTGATGGACTCATAATAGACCTGGTCTGGGGTTGCTTTCAAGGTCTGATGTTTTCGACTCTGGTTGT
>JAAGZL010000445.1 GCA_024206335.1 Gammaproteobacteria bacterium | reverse complement strand
TAGACAATATGCTTTAATTACTGGAGGGCTTGCAAATATCGTGAACCAAGCAGCGACGTCTTTGGGATTTGCACTACCGACTTATGAAGTTATACAGGCCATTATTTCAGACTTCAGTGATGGGAATGTCGATGGAACAATCAATGGTACACCAGTATCTGTTACAAATGGGGTATTACCATCTGATCTTGATCTGGATACTGCAATTACCAGATTCAAAAACAACAATTTTGCCAATTTTCAAACCACTAGTCTTCTAGTGATTAATTATGATTTACTTAATAATATATTACCAACAGCTAATGCAGGTACTGATCAGACTGTTGCACAAGGCGCATCAGTTTCATTATCAGGCAGTGCCAGTGATTCTGATGGAGCCGTTGTTTCTATTTCATGGACTCAAACCCAAGGCACTGCTGTAACGCTAGATAATAGCAATACATTAAATCCTTCATTCCAGACACCATCTATATCTGATGATGAAACAGCTATTTTCGAGCTAACTGTTACCGACGACATAGGCGAGTTTTCAACGGATTCAGTTTCAATAAACATTGTTGCTAACAATAACCCAGTAGTCACAGCAGCTACTTTTACAGTAGATGAAAACAGTGCCAATGGCACAGCTGTTGGTAC
>JAAGZL010000444.1 GCA_024206335.1 Gammaproteobacteria bacterium | reverse complement strand
CATCCAGAAATTAACTGTTGGGCAATAAAAAAGCTGCGCCCATCAGGTAAAACTACATTCGATGGGCGCAGCTTTCAACTTTCATTTGGATCTGGATCAACGAGTGCGTTTGCACACTCCTTCTGGAAAGAAGAAATTAATTTCGACCGCTGCGGTCTCAGGGGCGTCGGAGCCGTGAACTGCATTCTCATCCACGGTCTTGGCGAAATCGGCGCGGATGGTGCCTTCGGCTGCTTCCTGAGGGTTGGTGGCGCCCATGATCTCGCGGTTTTTGGTGATGGCATTTTCACCTTCCAGTACCTGGACCATTACCGGGCCGGAGGTCATGAAATCACACAGGTCATTGAAGAACGGGCGCTCTTTGTGTACCGCGTAGAACCCTTCGGCCTGCTCGCGGGTGAGGTGCAGCATCTTGGATGCGATAATGGTGAGACCGTTCTTCTCAAAGCGGCTGTAGATCTTGCCGATGATATTTTTGGCAACGGCATCTGGTTTGATGATAGAAAAGGTGCGTTCGAGCGCCATGATTAACTCCAGTTGTATAGGGATATGTATTGAAGAGCGGGATTTTACCCGAATAATAAAATTGATCAATCAGGACGGGCCATGGCTCTCCGGGTAGAGGGTGGTTATCCCCGGTGCTCGTAGCAAAATTTCTCCTGCTTGAGTCTACGTAGGCTCTCAATGCGGACAGATGCACTCTGCATGCGCTTGTCTGCCTGAAAATTTCCCACGTATCTTAAGCCAAAGAAGGCATAGGCGGGCCAGGAGACGGAGGTGCTCACCAGTAGTGAGGTGCCGACGTAGGGATCTCGGTCAAAATCGGGCCGATAGTTGTAGGTGTATGGTGAGAGTCGGGCAATCTCCCGGTCCAGGTCGCTGCAACTCAGTCCCAGGTCACCAGATTCCTGGGGTAGTGGCTTTGGAGAGCGATATAGCTGGATGTCTGGCATTTCCGCGGCTGCCAGGGGGGCACACAGGGATAACAGTAAGATTCCAATCATCAGAGTTGTTGCTCTCTGGCCTTTGATTCTCATTTGGATTCTCCGAAATTCTGTATCATTATGGTTGGTATAGCGGCAGGGGATGGGGAATGTTTAGTCTAGAGTCTGTTAACACTAATCCAATTGACTTTGCCGTGCTGTTGCCTGTTATCGGGCCGCCTGAAATATCTCGGTCTCTGGGTGGAAGGTGAACCAGGCAAACCAGTAGCTCTGGATGGTGGGGATCATGGCTCCGTTGCTGTCGTATATGTTTCCGGACTGGCTCTTCTGGTCCCACTTTATCAGGTACTCGGTTCCATTCAGGCGGTCCTTAAAGCTGGTCTTGCCTTTTTTATTGAGTTCAATAAATGGATAGGCCTTGTAGCTGCTGCCACTCTGTAGGCCCAGCACCCGCTCTTTGGGATGATAGTTGCTGGGGGCCTTGTGAGTTGTAGCGAAGTAGAGGCTGCGGGATTTTTCGTATCCGGCATAGGGGTTGCGGTTGTAGTTGCGCTGGAACCCGGTGTCGGTGGATAACACGGATGTTTCCGGGTGCTCGCCAAGCCAGGCACTCCAGGTGGTGTGGCTGATGGCCAGGGGGGTGAGCTTCTCGCCTGCAAGGGGGCCGGATACCGCCTGTCCCATAATCTGGGACCAGAGCGACTGGGTGTTGCGGTCGTACAGCAGGACGTCACTGTTGTAGAGCAGCCCGGATACGCCGAAGTTGAGCATCCTATCCCTGATGGAGGAGGAGAAGGCCACGCCGGTGCCGCACAGGGGGCAGTAGGTGACGGCGAATGAGTGGTCGCCGATGTGATCGTTCACAATCTCATGCCAGTTTAGGATGCGGATAGGGTAGGCCCTGGCGGTGCCGTTAATCTCGATCCCCAGGATACGATCGTCCTGATCCATGAAATCAGCCCTGTTGCCGGGGATGAATCTGGGTTTGTCGATGGCCGGTATGCCATCCTTGGCTGGACCACCGGAGAGAATCTGATCGGCATTGATCAGGGAGTTGGAGAGGTCAAAGCCATTCTTAGACCAGACGCTGTAGGGTGCGGTGAGCAGGGCCAGCATCAGTATAGGTGTAATGGCGCTGCGTAGATGTGAGGAGATTGTTGTTGGCATGGGTCTACTCCAGGCTGCCCCTCATCTGACGGGTTCCAGGACGGGCGTAAACAGATAGACCCTTTTGGGGGTGGAAAGTGCTGTGGTTGCGGGGTATGGCTAGCGGGTGGTTGGGTTTTCTGTCTGCTCCTGGTGTGACTGTTTGTGCTCATCCTCTGCCATGATCCGATCCAGTACCTCCAGGGCTCCGTCCACGTAGCGCGGGCATATGTTTTCAAACATACCCTGCCTGCGTGCCTGATTGTAACCGGCCGGGCTACTGATGTCGCACCCTAGCAGATCCTTGCAGATGACCGATCCGAACTCTCCCTCAAATCCGGCCATGAACTCACGCACGATCCGGTAGGTGTTCTCTTTGGCGGCGCTGTCACCGGCCCGGTCTGATCCAGCATGCAGGCCGATGATGGCGATAGCTCCGGTTACCGCACCGCAGGTGCCGGCGGTGCGCCCCATGCCGCCACCGAAGCCTGCGGCGATGGTGAGAGCGGTCTTCTGGTCCAGGCCATATTGTTCGCATCTGGAGGACAACACCGCCTGGGAACATGAATATCCCTGTGCGAATATTTCTGATGCCTGCTTGTTTTTAGCCATGTTAAGCCTCGGTTGCTGGTTGTGCGGTTTCTCAGGTTTATGTTCTGACAGTTGGCAATATATGTCTATCTTTAGGCAAGATGAAATCCAATGCTTAACAGGAGTGCAAACAGAAGTTGCAGTCTAGCGGTCTGGGCCAAGTAGCGGTTGAATATAGGGCCGGGTTGTTCCCGGATAAAGTTGTGCAGCAGCAGTAGGGCCATCGGCAGTAGGATCAGAATCAGCCAGATTCCAGCCCCAAAACCACTCAGCAGCAGTGGCAGTAGAAAGGGCAGTAGCAGCAGTAGACCGTAGGTAATGTGGCTGTTTGTAGTTCCCAGATAGTGGGTCAGGGTCAGTTTTTTTGCTTTACGGTCGGTCTCCAGATCACGGTAGTTGTTCACCATCAGGACGGCGGCCGCCTGTAGGCCCAGGGCCGTGGCGCAGTAGAGGGCGTTCAGTGATAGGTGGGCTGTCTGCAGGTAGTAGCTGCCCATCACTGCAACCAGTCCAAAGAACAGGAATACGAATAGCTCGCCTGTGGCGCTGTAGGCTATGGGTCTGGAGCCACCGGTATAGGCATAACCACTGGCGAGGGAGAGTAGTCCGATCACCACGATGGGGATACCGCCCACACTGGCCAGGTAGATGCCGATGAGGAAGGCGAGGCCAAAACAGATATAGGCGGCCTGCTTCACCTCGGCAGATGTGAACCAGCCCTGGGCCGTGGCCCGCGCTGGGCCTAGTCGGTCCGGGGTGTCTGCCCCGCGTTCATAATCCGAGGCATCGTTATACAGGTTGGTGCCGATCTGGATCAATGCCGCGGCGGTCAGGGCTGCCAGCGCTGGAAGCCACAGCATAGAGCCAAGTTCGGCCCAGGCCAGGCCGCTGCCCACTGCTACCGGGGCAACAGAGATGCCCAGGGTCTTGGGGCGTATGGCTAGAAACCACTGTTTGATCATGGGCGGCGGGGGAACTTACTGAAATCCGCGTCGCGCTTCTCCACGAAGGCATCTCTCCCCTCCTGGGCCTCTGGGGTCTGGTAGAACAGTGCGGTGGCGTTACCGGCCAGCTCCTGGATGCCGGCCAGGCCATCGGTCTCGGCATTAAAGGCGGACTTCAGGACTCGCAGGGCGGTGGGTGACAGGCTGAGCATCTCGCGGCACCACTGAACCGTCTCGTTCTCCAGTTCTGCCAATGGTACTACGGTGTTGACCAGTCCCATATCCAAGGCCTGTTGCGCATCATACTGACGACACAGCAGCCAGATCTCCTTGGCCTTTTTTATACCGACGGTGCGGGCCAGCAGGCCGGCGCCCAGTCCGCCATCAAAGCTGCCCACCCTGGGGCCGGTCTGGCCAAATCTGGCGTTGTCGGCCGCAATACTGAGGTCGCAGATCAGGTGCAGCACGTGGCCGCCGCCAATGGCGTAGCCGGCAACCATGGCTACCACTGGTTTGGGCAGGGTGCGGATCTGACGTTGTAGTTCCAGCACATTCAGGTGTTCTACTCCACTGTCATCACGATACCCACCTTCACCACGAATCTTCTGATCACCACCGGAGCAGAAGGCCCGGTCGCCAGCGCCGGTAAGGATGATGACCCCGATCTCCGGATCCAGGTGGGCGCGCCGAAAGGCCTGGCCCAACTCTTGTACCGTTTTGGGACGGAATGCGTTACGAACCTGGGGGCGGTTGATGCTGATCTTGGCGATCCCCTCTGCGTGGTGATAGAGGATATCCTCGAACGCCGTGTCTGCTGGAACCTGCCACTTTATGTTGCTACTCATCTGTCTGGACCTGTGTTGGGGGTGAAGTGCTATTTTTTCAGAGAAGGCGTAAGGTCTACAATAACTTTTTAACCATGGTTGTTATTTGGAGCGCTTGTTGACACGGTTTAAGCGATATCTGTCCCCCTTTGTAACCATCTCTCTGATGTTTGGACTCCTGCTGACGTTGCCTGCTGCAGCACAAGAGAGCCATGACGCTGTTTCTGAACCGGAGAGGCAGGTAATTCAGAAGTTGAATCAGGAGGGTGTCAAGGCGCGTATTGCAGATCTGGAAGCGGTGGAGGGTCTGGATAAGGAGGCCAAGGCAATCCTGGAGCTGTACCGCAATGCCCTGGCGCAGCTTATGAGTGCCCAGGCAGATGATGAGCTGTCGGCCCAGTATAGGCAGGCAGTTGATGGTTCAGCCCAGCAGCAGGACAGGCTGGAAGAACAGCT
>JAAGZL010000443.1 GCA_024206335.1 Gammaproteobacteria bacterium | reverse complement strand
GATACCAAAATAGCAGAAAGGGCCAGTCATATTTTTGTCTGTTTATTTCATGGTGATTAAGGTGAAGGGGATCAATCGACCTGGATTATCGCGGGATATTTATCGGAGTTTAGCCTCAAATAGCTTGAGCCGTTACAGTAGTCGCTGGCGGGAATGTACAGCTGAAGGCCTCTGAGAAAGTACAGGAAAACGTTTTCTCAATAAGTTTGCTAGTAGCTCGGGGGGGGGGGGTAGGTTAGTAATATATAGTCTCTTAAGTAAATATTGCCTGAAAAATAAAAAATGCGGTAATGCTTGCTGCGAAAAAAAGACCGATACAGGCAAGCGCACGCATTGTTTGGCCGAATTGCTGTTCTTTGCCGAGTTGGTTGGAAGTCATCAGCTGGAGGTTAAGCCAGCCAAATATTACAGTGTTTAAAAAAGCCAGAGTCATAACCCATTGCAGCAAAGTTAGCAGTGCGGCACTAAAGAACTGAATAAAAGTAATAGCCAGCAGGCTGATAGAAACAAGGATAAGGGCGTTTATACGCTGTTCACGTCTTTCTCTTTGAGGCGCAGTTGTTGTTCCGGCGGATTTTAATAAGCTGAACGAGTGCCCCAGGGTCCGCCCGTAGCCATCGAGGGCTGTGATTGTTGTACTGAAAATACAGAGCAGTGCCACACTGCTGATAAGCCACTTGAATTGGCTGCCCATTACCTGGCTATACATGTTAACCAGCTGATTGGCAAAGGCGCTACCCTCTGCCTCAAAGCTCTGTCCGCTACCGTGCATAACCAGTGTGCCCAGAGATAGAAACACGATGGCGAGGAAGGCGGTAAGAAAGTAGCCTATGGTAAAGTCAATTTCTCCCTGCCGTTTAGTGATAGGGAGCTGCTTTTGTTTTTCTAGTAGCCACAGGGAGTTCCAGCAGCTCACTTCGATAGGTGCTGGCATCCAGCCAATCAATGCAATAATAAAACCCATGTTCGCCAGCTGCCAGGGGGAGGGGGAAACAAATACGCTGTCTGCCACAGGGCCTTGCAGGATAGCCAGTAATAGTGCAGCGCAAGTTATTATTAGAAGACATAGCATTGTCAGTTTGGTGATGCCGTCGAGTAGTTTGTACTGGCCGATAAGCAAAGTAATTAAGCACACGGTCAAAACAATGCCACTTAGCATGTTGACGCTAAGTGGCAAGAACAGGCTCAGCATCGCCGCGGTTAACATCGATACGCCTGCAATACTGGCAATGGCGGACAGGCCGTTTACAGCTGTGAAAATATAGAGGTAGCCTTTCCCTTGTTGCAGGTAACCCTGCTGCAGTGATTTGCCTGTCGCCAGGGTAAAGCTGGCGCCGGCTTTAAAGAATGGGTATTTCAATAGGTGTGCCAGCAAAATCAAACCCACTAATTGCCAGCCAAACCTGGCTCCCGCCTGCGTCGATGCGGCCAGGTGTGATGCTCCAATCGCCGCCGCCGCCATTAATATTCCTGGGCCAAGGCATTGCAATAAGCGAGGAATGCGCCGAAAAGTAGCGGCGTAATAGGTCAGTGTTTGGTTATTGTTCATCCTAGAAAAATCAGTTGGCAGGTCCTCTTCCGACACAATTCCAGCATAAATTATCTTATCTTCCAGAGTTAAATTAATATTACGGTGCTGATGCAGTTAGCAAAGGGGGGCCTCTACCTTTGTTTTGCAAAATTGTGCTGGCAATTTTATCGAGCATTCGATGCCAGCAG
>JAAGZL010000442.1 GCA_024206335.1 Gammaproteobacteria bacterium | reverse complement strand
GAATTGCTTCTCTTGATGAAATACTAGTAATAGTACCCGAACGCATAAAAACAAAGCGACCATCAAATTTCAACCCTGCAAAAGTAATTGAACTTTGGAATCAATTTGCTCATCAAAATAAATTACCCCACACACGAGCAGCTACAAAAGGGCTAAAAAAATCCATTAACAACATAACAGAAAAACAAAAATGGACAATTAATAACTGGACTATCTTTTTTTACGCTCTTTCAATCAGTGATTTTTTAATGGGTAAAGTAGATGATTTTAAATTGAGCTTAGATTGGTTGGTAAAACCTGCAAACTTCAGTGAAGTTAATGCAGGCAATTACCATGAATTATTTAGCAGCAAAAAGCACACAGAAAGCAAAAAACGAGGGTAAGCAAGATGAACAATGAAACTATAAAGTTTGAACTAAAACCATTCCATAATCATGTTATCACTGGTACGAAGGGCAATACAACGGCAACTGTAGTTGAAATGGGAAGGGTTTTTACTGATCTACCTATAGATGAAGCAGAAAAGCTACAGAGTTACCTTAATAATCGCAAGGTTGCAATAAACGACAATTAATAGTATTATGTAAAACGTGTAGGTGAGAACTGATTGATCCCTTTTCTTTGCCTTCCTGTCCTTGTGCCGCCTACACGATTTTTAAACAAGGACTATTG
>JAAGZL010000441.1 GCA_024206335.1 Gammaproteobacteria bacterium | reverse complement strand
CGTCTCCAAAGAGCGTTTTGGCCTCCGGCATGAAACCAGTCTCCGGATCCATACCCTGCATGTTGGATTGCCCTGAGAGGATAAATAGATGAACTGGCTTGTCTGCTGCTACCACTACAGATGCCGTGAGCAAGAGTGTTAAAAGAGTGATGATTTTCATATTGTGAAATCCTTGATTTAGTCTTGTTTAAAAAATTGATAACTGATTCCAAATTTACACATCGGTACACTTATTTCGCGGGCGGTTGGTAGGCATCTTCGTTCACCAGTCCCGGCTGCATTCTGGTCCACCATTTATCGTATACTGCACGTAGTTGAGCCACGACTTCGGGGTATTGAGCGATCACGTTTGTTGTTTCACCAGGGTCGTTCTTGAGGTCGAAAAGCTCCTCCCCTTTCTTGTTATTTACCAGCGTGAATCGTTTGTTCTGGATGGAAACTCTGGCGTATTTCGATTGGGCGGCCTCACCCGGTAACCAGGCACCCACGTGGTGAACCAAATGCCGGTCATCCTCCCAATCGGTCTCGGGGTTCTTGAACATGGGAACCAGACTGCGCCCCTCAACCTGTTGCTTGAGCTGATCGGTCATAGGGGTGCCGGTAAGTTCCAGGAGAGTCGGCATGATGTCCATCTGGCTGATGAGTGCTGCGCTTTCTGAACCACCTTTGATACCGCCGCCCGGCCATCTGAAAAAAGCAGGTACACGGGTACCGCCCTGGTACGGGTGTCCCTTTTGACCGTTCATCCCGGCATTGTAAAGTTTCGAGGTTCCCGAAGCGCCATTGTCACTTCCAATAAAGATGAATAACGTGTTGTCTGCGATGCCCCATTCTTCGAGTTGGTGAATCATCTCGCCGATACGTTTATCAATGTTTTCAACCTCCCAATAGATCTTCGCGACCTGTACTGTCATTTGCGGATGGGTGCCAAGAAATTTTTTATAATCCTCATTCGGCATATCACTCGAATCCTCTTTGTAAGGGCCGTGGGGGGATTTGGGTGGGAGATAAACGAAAAAGGGTTTCTTTGCCTGACGTTGAACGTCCATCCATTCTGTTGCTTTATTAAAAAATAAATCAGTAGGATAGGTGCCATCCATTCTCTGCGGATTTCCATTGTGAGAAATAGTGGCTTTCATTCTTGCGCCCTTTTCGTAAACCCAGCTAACATCAAACCCGCGATTCTCGGGACGGTAAGGCCCTTCATTGCCCAAGTGCCACTTGCCAAAAAAACCAGTGGCATACCCGGCTGTTTTGAGGGCTTGCGGCAGCGTGATCGTATCCAGGCTCAATCGCTCGCGCCCTTGGATGGTATGGGTCACACCGCCCAAAAATTCATGGCGACCACTCATGAGTTTCGCACGGCTGGGAGAACATCTTGCGCTGCTGTGATACCGTGTTAAGAGCAAGCTTTCTTTCTTAAGGGCATCAATATTCGGGGTCTTTATGACAGGATTACCGAAACACGAATGATTACCGTAACCGGAATCATCCGGCAT
>JAAGZL010000038.1 GCA_024206335.1 Gammaproteobacteria bacterium | reverse complement strand
GGCCAATATCGAGGAAATCTATCAGCTCGCCGATATCTACTGCTTTACCGTCACCCAAGCCGACGGCGCAATGGAACTGCCATTGTCAGTACTCGAGGCCATGGCCGCCGGCCTCCCGGTAATTACCACACCATTTGGGCGGCTCCCGGAACAGTTCTCCGACGACAATTGTTACCGCTATATCAGCGGCCCCAAAGACGCCATCGAGATTTTGCAAAGCGACTTTGGCGAGCAATGTAACAATCGACAAAAAACCAAACAATATTCCTGGAAGGCTACTGCCGACCGTATTCTGGCGCTGTAACTCATGAAAATTATTTATATCTCAGGCATCGATGGCTGCGGAAAAACAACCCAATCCACACTGCTGTGCGAAAAACTCCAGGCCAACAATATTTCCACCGAATACCAGTGGCTGCGCTGGGAGCCGTCGATCGTACCCTTGCTAAAACGCATTAAAAACCTGACGGGCAAACCAAAAGTAGAACTGGGAAAATCTGACAAAGCCCTTACTAAAACCGAGGACAAGCACCACGGCCGTTGGACTGAGCTGAAAACTAAACTTATGGCTTCCGGTCTGTTCAAAGCGCTATGGCTGCGCTACTCAAGCTCGGATTATTTTACCAGCTACCGCAAGGCTTCAGTTAACTGGAAAAGTGACTACGTTATTCTCGATCGCTACCTGCATGACTTTGTGGTTGACCAGGCCCTCAACTTTTCGCTACCCGTTGATGAATACATGGCCAAGCTGTCCCAAACAGCCCTCGCCGGCATGCAGAAACCCGACTACCTGATTATTATCGACCTTCCCGCACAAGTAGGTTATGACAGAAAGCTCGACGGCACGCCCCTTGAGTACCTGCGCGAACGCGAGGCTATGTACAACAGCATCAACGATGGCGATAATGTATTACACTTGGACGGCACCCTGCCGCTCGAACAAATCCACACTGAAATTGTGGTTTGGCTCTCCGATAAAATTGGTGAACTACAATGAGTACCGAGAATAAAAAAGGTAAGGTAGTACTGCTAGGCTTCGATGGCATGGACTACGATCTCACTAAAGAGATGATCGACCGCGGCTTGTTACCCAATTTTAAAAAACTGGCCGACAGTGGCTCGTTCGAACCGTTACTATCAGTATTTCCATCCGATTCTATTCCCGCCTGGATCACTGCTTATACTGGCCTGGACCCCTCTGACCACGGCATACTCGATCACGTAAACTATTTACTGGGCGATGAAAAAGATACGCAAATAGACACCAGCGTTTTTCACGGTAAAACCTTTTGGGACCAGATCGGCAACGAGTCCGATTCAAACGTCTGCGTTATTAACCCCTTTATGGCCTACCCTGCATGGGAGGTGAATGGCACCATGGTTACCGGGCCGGTCTTTATCGAGGGCGAGATAGAAGTTTCCAACAAATCCATGGTCGGCGACATTAAAATTCCCGACAGCATCGGCGGCATTACCGACCTGCCTAGCAAGTCGAATATCAAGCCTTTCCTTGAATGGACAATTGACCACACGGTAGAAGAAGCTGAATTTGGCCTGGCTATGCTCAAGAAAAACCAGCCAGAATTTTTCTTCCAAACCTTCCTGACCACCGACCGCATCCAACACCACCTATGGCGCTACTGTGACCCGGAAGACCCGACCTACCCCGGCAAAAATGAAGTTGAAGACGGCATCGATCGTTTCTTTAAACTGTGCGACGATATCGTCGGCGACTTTATGGCGGAGCTGAGTGAAGACGATCTGCTGGTGATCATGTCAGACCATGGTCACGGCATGCGCTGCACACACTGTTTCAATATTAATGAATATTTCCGACGCCAGGGTTACTTTAAAACTGCCGACGGTGGCAAAAAACTCAGTAAAAAAGTAATTGTCGAAAAACTGAAAAACCGAGTACTGAAGTTCCTCAACGACAACGATCTGGAAGAGTACATCAGTAAGATCGCCAAGCTGGTTCCCAACGCCAAGGCAATGAAGTCAGGCAAGCACATGGCCAACTTTTCAGACAGCATGGCCTACGCTTCCGACTTTGCCGGCACCAACCCCTTTGGTGGCATCTGTATCAATGCCGAAAACGTTGAGGACTATAAAGCATTCCGCCAGCAGTTGATGGACGAACTGGCCGCGCTCGAGGAAGGTGGGGAGAAGGTATTTAACTGGCTCAAACCCCGCGAATCCATGTACCAGGGCCAGCATATCGACCGCTACCCTGACATTATCTTTGAAATGAAACGCAAATACGGCTCGGGCATGTCCGTACATACCGACCTGTTTACCGTTAACCCTACACATAAAAAAGTCAGTGGCGGCCACAAGAAAAATGGTATCTACTTTGCCAGCCAGAATAAACACTGGGAGGTAAGACCCGAGGCCTGCAAGATTACGAATTTACATGCGACTTTGTTAAACTTGTTTGATCTGCCGCCCAAGCATGAGGGGGAAGAGAGTTTTATGGTGTCTAAGGAACAGGCATGAACGGAGCTTGAGAATCTTAGCTTACCCGCCCAGGTAAGCTACACCCATAAAAACATTGAAAATGAGGAAACTTAGTCCGAGCGTAATTTTATATCGTCAACTCGGCCCGAGCCCCTAAAATAGATAGCATTCACTTCCAAAATAGAGACGCCAGGCTGGGCTTCAGATAGGTCTTCTTGCAAGTCTCTGACTATCCACTGCCACTGCCCATCATCGACATGAGAGCCCAGACCAAATTCAACTATTTTACCGGTACCATGAAAATCATCATCAATTGGCTTATAACGCAGCCACTGCAAGCCAGAAGAGGTTTTCAGCTCAACAAATATATAGAAATTATCCTCAAACTTCATTAACCACTCGATTACAAACTCATTAGTATTTTTCCAAAGAATGCCTTCATCAGTTAATAATTTAAAACCATTATTTGTTTTGTCGCCAGCCATCTCGATCACCATCGATTGCAGCTCTCCATCAAAAACATTCTCAATGGTTGCTCCCTCTGGAGTGGCATCATAAATCTGCCAGCCATCAGTATTACCGTTTTCGGCATTTTC
>JAAGZL010000440.1 GCA_024206335.1 Gammaproteobacteria bacterium | reverse complement strand
GCTAGATTGTGCGTCTGTTGTATCAATCGCTGTATTAGCTAAATCTAGTTGTTTAGTAACGTAACCAGCAATAGTTGCACCGCCAATTGTTAATGTAATTGCTCTACCGAGCATTGAAATTCCTGCACTCATTTTTATATCTCCTCAAAAAATAATTTAAAACGCTGTATACCTTGTCTAGTTAGACCGTCTGACTCTGTAATAATTTTACTAAACTCTTGATGAATACCTGATATGCAATAGTTGGCAGAATCATCTAAATCATAGCGATGTAATGCTGTATAAACATCCTTCATTATTTCGCCTACTTCTTTTTGACCTCTGTATCTTGACCACGCAATGACATCTATTGTTGCTGAAAATCCTCTATCTTCTACAGTGTCATCGTTAGTCAGATTTAAAGGGTTAGCTTGTACATAAGGATAAACATCATCCTGTGGTATATGGTCGCCAACAGGCGCAGTTAATACCGAATCAAGCCTGCTATATATGACAGCGTAAATCTCGTTCATTTTGCAGCCCTTTTAATAGCTATCTCAATTGCTCGAGTAACATTTTTTTGAAAGTCTGCCATTGCTGCATCTTTAGCAGGCACTAACCAAGGTCTGTTTAATGTTGTTTCTAAAACAGCTCCATAGGGTTCATGTGTACCAACCTCAGCTATTTGCGAGCCTTT
>JAAGZL010000439.1 GCA_024206335.1 Gammaproteobacteria bacterium | reverse complement strand
TTCTTTAACAGACTACGGCTTTAAAGATTCTGCTAGTTACCCTTCTGCTGAAGTAATTCAAAAAAGGATGATTAATAAAGTATCTTTAATTTCTCTTAGAAAACAACTAAAAAAATTTAAAGAAGAAGGATTAATATATTCTCAAACTTTTAAATTATATTCTGGATTCTTTAATTTAGAATACTATTATCCTACCGAATTCTTACTAATGTTAGAAGGTAAACCAATATGAGCAAAGAAGTATTTTATGAGTTAAGAAATGGTAAATATTGTACAGCCATATTTATGGTAGTTAAAAATAAGATGGGAACATATGTATATAGAGAAGCACTAACACAAAAAGAGAACTGGTGGAGAGCAGATATAACTACAGGTACTTTAATACATAGAGATAAATCTTATGAAGTATTAGATGCAATGAGGGAATTGTTATGAAAACTATAGCTGAATTAGATGAAATAATTAATGAATTAAGGTTGTTAATCCCAAATCTAAAAGATCTCTGTGGTAGCTGGGACGATACAAGTGAACTTTACAAAGAATATATTTCTTATTTAAAAGTGTCAGGAGTTACTATTCCAAATTTAGATCTAGAAGATCATTTAGGAAAAGAAGAGAATTATATTTTCTGGAAGCTAAGTTCAATATATTTCCCAACATCAGGAAACTGTATGTTACAAGAGGCTACAAAAAAATTATTAGGAGAGAGATAATGAGTATACAGCAAGCAATAGATAATTTATTAATATTAAATTCAGCAGCAGGATTAGAAGCTGAAAAAGAATTTGAAGAGTTAGAAAATAAAGTAAATGAACTTGAAGAATTACAAGAAAGATTTGATGCTTTAGACGAATCTAGTGACAGGCTTATAGAAGCTTTAGAGGATATTCAAT